>NZ_JALJYG010000019.1 GCF_024170505.1 Methanocalculus alkaliphilus | reverse complement strand
GTGTCAGTTACTTGATACTGCTTTGACACGCATTATTTTATGCTTTACTAATATATTGATCTTTTGGCTCAACTAAAATTGTGCGTAAGTCCTATGGAAGAAAAACGGTGAGGTTGATTTCGTCCTGAAGATGAGAGATACCAGCATAATGGCGATCAATGTCAATTACACCGATCAGATTCACCGGCGGGAGACAGACGCCCTTCGTGAGTTTGCAGAAGCATTCGGTCCGAAGGTGAGCCGGTGCCTCCTCCTTACTAAGGATACACAGGGAACGGAAGGAATAATTCAGTATATCCCACTATGGAGATGGCTGCTGGAGAGAGATGGAGAGAAGTGATATGGTTAATCTGGAGTGCGGAGATGAAACGTACTATCCACCAGGATTGGCAGAACAATCCTCAAGATACAACCCGATAGCTTCCCATGCCATTAGTATTGTGCCTCATCAACAGTCTCCCCGAACGTGACGCAGCCGGGAAGCGTCGGCAGCGTGACAGTATACCCACCATCCGGCTCTCTTCGATGCAAAATACGGTAATTCAGGCTTCTCCTCACCATGCACTCCTGTTCGTGATACTCTATCACCAGATGGCGTATGATGGGTACCCGTCCGGGGGTGGTACCCTGCTTTTGAGATCCCACGAAGAGTATATGCACAGATTTACAGAGGATGTGATCTCCGTTTGAGCTTTTTATGAAATAATCCGGCGTCAAGCCCTCAGCGCTCCCCCCTCTCCTATCATAGGCCCATGTGTGCAACATTGTAAATATGATACATACCTACACTACGTGTATGGCTGCAACGAAAAGGATCCCCGTCTCGGAAGGGGTCTGGGCGGAGATCTCCGATCTGAAGCAACCCGGCCAGACCTTTGACGAGCTTCTCTCCGCAATGGCCGAGCAGGAGAAGAAACGTCGGTTCATCGAAGATATGGATCGCATCGAAGCCGAAGGGGATTTCGTGGAGTTGGACTTTGGCGTTCCGGATACTGATTGATCGCAAGACCCTTGCGAGCATCCAAAGCCTCAGCGAAAAGAGCCAGCGGATTATCATGGAGAAGCTGAAACCCCTGCAGGGTGATCCGTATCCCGGCAGCGGGAGCGATAAGGAGCGCCTGTATGTACACGGGCGCGAAGATACCTATCGACTTCACATCAGCCGGAGTTTGACGGCATTCTATCAAATCCATGAACCGGAGAAGGAAGTCCATATGCTTGCCGTGATGTCAATCGAGCAGGCTCACAAACGGTACGGCTTGTTCTGACCTCGTTGTATTTGTCAATACCAGGCACTCAGCCGGGTCTGATAACCAGTTGAAACCCCATGCATCCCTCCTGCATTTCACCGGACTGCCCCCGCTGCAACCTCAAGATCTGATACGAACCGGTTACAACCAGATATCTGCATTAAAAACGGAATGAACGAGAATCGTGAATGAATAAAAAAAGGTTGGCGGAATCAGAGATTTGCCGCAATATTATTTACGGACACCGTTCCAGAGATACGTAGCCCCGGTCGTGTCATCAGCGCTTTCCCATGTTCCACTGAAGGTATTTCCGTCAGCTGACATTACAAATACCATAGTGCCGGATGTCCCCGGAAGACCATTCTCAGACCAGGTGCCTGTCAGTGTGTTTCCTTCAACAGTACCTGTGATTGACCCTGAGAAATTCTCTTCGGGATTAACATAGGTTCCGGTTACCGACGAGCCAGTCTGGGTGAACGTAATGTCATCCCCTGGTATCAGGGTCGCGTGATCCGCAGATGTCCATGTCGTACTCCATATGCCGTCCCAGGACATTGCCGGTGTTGGATCGGATGTGCTCGTGCAGCCGGCAGCCATCAGCATGAGACATGCAAGGCCAATAAGGATAAGACTGATTGATTTTTTCATACAATTTACCACCTTCTTAGTTACGTTTGAATCGGCTACAATGCAGACAAAACTAAGAGTGAATGCATTAGTGCCAAATAAATATATGTACTTTCCTATTGGTACCCTATCAGCAGTTGACAGAGTATACAACACCCGGTATTTCTCTGATAATCCTTGGAAAAACAAGCACAATGGAATTGATTAAACAAATGAGTCAAAGCACGAGTGAAAACTTCAGCATAAAAAAAAGCATCCTCACCTGATAAACCGAAGAGATCCTGCCGCTCCGTCAACCTCCACCCGGTCGCCGTCTTTGAACCGGGTATAGACCCCCTTTATCCCGGCAACACAAGGCTTCCCAAGCTCCCGTCCGATGATGGCACCCTGCTCGATCATCTCCCCGACCTCGAGGATAATGGCCCCGGCTGCAACAAAGATGGGTGTCCAGCCGGGATCTGCTCCATGAATCACCAGGATATCGCCGGGTTGGATCGGTTTCTCACCCGATGGCGTATGATGGGTATCCGTGCGGGTGGCACTATCAGGCGTTGGATCATTTTTATCTACAGGAAAGCATATTATGAAGCAAAGCGAGCGTTTTGTATGGCTAAGAATCAGCGTGCAGATGCAAAGAATCCCAACAACCCATCAGAAAAGTCAGCGGGGGATAACAGGGCAAATCAAATCAACCCAAATAACAGCGCTACGAAGTCCGGCAAAAGAAAGAAGTAAGCAAAAAAGGTTCTTTCCTTCCTAAAAAGGATTTTGGCATAAAAATCCCTCTATTTTAACAATGACAATTTTAAGGAAGGCGATGATGAAGGGTGAGCTAAGAGGATAATACAAGCCTGGTGATCACCATTATCACCCTGAGGAGAGAGGATACCAGTATGAAGACGTTTGCGGCAGTGCTCTTTAAAGATGATGATATGTATGTCGCAGAGTGCCCTGAAGTAGGGACTGTAAGCCAGGGTTTCACAATAGAGGAGGCTATAACAACCCTCAGGGAAGCAACAGAACTATACCTTGAGGAATTCCCGCTGGAAGAGGGGAGGCGGCCAATCATTACAACATTTGAGGTGGCCGAAGGTGTCCGGGTATAAACCTGTTTCTGGTGAACAGAGTATTGAAAAAGCCGCTTAAAAAATATGGATTTTCCATAAGCAGACAAAACGGCAGCCATGTCAGACTCTCAACAAGAAAGCAACAGGAAAGATGTGATTCCACCACATAACGAATAAGCAAGCGAGGAGAGTATTTCTTTCACAGGATCATAACCCGCCAAAAAATACATTTTTCGCCGGTTTACAACCCATCAAAAGATATCGTTTGGCATGGGTATACCCATACGAAATGCCATGACTGCTCTCCTCCCCTCCATCACCATCTCTTACCCCCCTACAACTTCACCCGCCGGAGCAGCTGTGCATTCGCTGCGACGATGACGGTACTTGCGGACATCAGGACGGCACCGACCGCCGGGGAGAGCATGATGCCAACGGGTGCAAGGATGCCCGCGGCAAGCGGCAGTGCAACCACATTGTATCCTGCAGCCCAGACCAGGTTCTCCTGCATCTTCCGGTAGCTTCTCCTGCTTAAGTGGATGAGCGAGACGACATCCCGGGGATCATTCTCAATCAGGATGACATCCGCAGACTCGATCGCGACATCAGTCCCGGAACCGATCGCAATACCGACATCGGCACGGATCAGGGCGGGGGCATCGTTGACCCCGTCGCCGACCATCGCCACAAACCTCCCCTGATTCTGTAGTTCGATGATCTTTTGATCCTTGTCTTCGGGCAGCACTTCGGCAAAGATGATCTCTACACCCAGTTCTTTTGCAACCTTCTCTGCAACGGCACGGGAATCTCCCGTCAGTATGGCAACGGTGATGCCCATCTCCTGAAGTGCCGTCACCGCCTCATAACTCTCCGGCCGAACAATATCGGCAAGTGCTGCTGCCCCGATCACCGCATCGTCCATAATCAGGTACATGACCCCCTCCCCCCGGGACGCTGCGGCATCAGAGAATGCCTGGATCTCTGCGCCCGGTGTCAGCGCAAGATGGCTGAGAAGATTGGGGCCCCCGACATAGACCGTGGAGTCTCCCGCCATTTTCGCATGATTACCATCTCCCGGCTCTCCTGCACCTGCGCTGACCGTCACACGGATCCCCCTGCCCTTAAGCGTCTCAAATCCGGAGACAGCCGGAATTGATACCCCCCTTCGGCCGGCTTCACTGCGGATGGCACGGGAGATCGAATGCTCGGAATCCCCTTCAGCAGCCGCCATCAGGGCGAGGACGTCATCTTCGGTCTTTGAACCATCTGAGATGAGATCCACCACACCCTGCTCCCCCCGGGTCAGAGTGCCTGTTTTATCAAAGACGATGGTATCGAGCCTCCGTGCCTCTTCCATTGCAATACGGTTCCGGATCAGCATGCCGTTGCTTGCTGCAAGTGAGGTATTGATCGCAACCACAAGCGGAATCGCAAGACCGAGGGCATGGGGGCATGCAATCACAAGAACCGTGACGACCCGTTCAATGACGATAATACCAAAACCAACAGCAATCGTCCATGCAACAGCCGTCACAGCTGCAACAGCGATGGCCGCATAAAAGAGCCAGCCTGCGGCCCGGTCTGCAAGTATCTGCGTATGGGATCTGCTCTGTTGTGCCTCATACACAAGTCGCATGATCCCCGAGAGCGTCGTCTCGTCACCGGTTGCGGTGATCCGAACCCGGAGGCTTCCGTCCTGGTTGATTGTCCCGCCGATGACCCGGTCACCGGACTCCTTCCTGACAGGTGTTGACTCACCGGTAATCATCGCTTCGTTGACATCTGACTCCCCTTCCTGGACAATGCCATCTGCAGGAATGTTGCCTCCCGGCCTGACCAGAACCAGATCATCGGTCATCAGGTCGTCAACGAGTACCTCTTGGATCTCGCCTGAATCGGTCAGTCGCTCTGCAGTCGATGGGATAAGCCCGGCCAGTTCATCAAGGGCACCCGATGCACGCCGGACACTGCGCATCTCAATCCAGTGGCCGAGCTGGAAGATGACAATCAGTGTGACAAGCTCCCAGAAGAGTGGCTCTCCGATATCGAAGAACGCTGCTCCGAGGCTGTAGACAAATGCAACAACGATTGCAAGTGAGATCAGCAGCATCATTCCTGGCTTGTGGTTCTCTGCCTCGATCGCACCCATCCTGAGGAAGGGCAGACCCCCATAGAGGAATATGACCGTTCCAAGCACGGGACCGACATAGTCACTCCCCGGAAATGCGTATGCAGTATAGGAGAACCACTCCTGCAGCATGTGGCTGTAATAGAGGACGGGGAGGGAAAGGAGGAAACAGACGATGAAGCGACGCTTAAACATCTCCTCATGACCGGAATGATCAATATGTGGTCCCTGGTGTGTATCTCCGGATCGTGGTTTCTGATCCGCAGTGCCCCCCTTGTACCCCTCACAGATCCGGCACCCCGGACAATGGCAGCTCGTGGGTCCTTTACCACGGGGTTGCTCGTCTCCTGTATGGCTATGCGTATGATCATGCACGTCCGGACTCATCTCGTCATCCCCCTGATGATAGAATGTGACTGGATTGATCCACACTTACAAAAAGGATTGCCTCTTCTGAACAGTATACTCACCATCATCGTATCATCGGTGCTCATAAAAGCTGCGGGTGATCACACCCTCGTTAATCTGCCCGACGCCATGCAGCTACAGCAAGTAAGAAATAGTTCGATCTCCAATTGTTCGTATAACGGCACCCATTATCAGTATCCCCTTAAGAGACGTTCAGTAACTGCCGCCGTACCATACACGAGGTTGTATTTATGAAGAAAGGTTTTGCAGCAGATATTGAGACAGACACAGTACAGAACACCGATTTTCGCAGAGTGCTCTATACAGGAAAATACAGCCAGCTCGTTCTGATGAGCCTCAAGCCAGGTGAAGAGATCGGATCCGAGGTCCATGATGATATCGACCAGTTCTTTCGCTTCGAGCAGGGAGAGGGGAAGGTCGTTATCGACGGTGTCGAACACATGGTCAAAGACGGAACTGCGGTCGTCGTCCCTTCAGGTGCAGAACACAATGTCGTCAACACCTCAGCGACCGAAGATCTCCGGCTCTATACCGTCTATGCCCCCCCGGAACACATAGACGGCACCATCCACAAAACAAAGGCAGAAGCAGACGCCGCTCATGAGCACTTCGATGGAAAGACGACCGAATAAGCGGACAACAGACCTGATCTCTGCCCCCCCTAAAGGGCGATAAGATACGACCCATCATGATCTGATGGGAACTCAAACTCCTTTTTTCGATGCACATGTTTTTCTGCCCTCTACCCCCTTTGAATCCGATCGGCAGGGAAAAAATGCCCGGAACAGATCCGGGATCCGGTTCCAAAGGAAGACGAACAATCCCGGTTATCAGAAGAAACGGAGCGGAGTGTCATACTGATTCGGAGTGAGCTGCACGGGGGATGGATGACAGGGGAGGGATCAGGAGCGGTAAACCAGCTATCCTTAATCCTTATCTATCATCATTACAAACAAGCCTTCAGGTGTACCCAATGAAGCGAATATCATACCAGGTTATATTCGGGGCAATCCTCCTCATCCTCGGAGTGCTGCTCCTCCTCAACACCGCAGAAATATATGACACCAGCGGGTTCGTCATCTATATTCCGTCACTATTTGTCCTCCTCGGGCTGTATGGACTGGTGAAGAGCGGCTTCCAGTCAATCGGGGGCCCGCTCATCCTGATCGCTGTCTTTGGAACAATTCAACTCATCATCCTTGAGTATATCACCACGGACTATCTTCTGCCGATCATCATCATCGCCGTCGGAACAGGATTTCTGCTGAGCCGTTTTCGTCGCCCGACCTCCCGTGCCATGGTCACCGATACAATTGACCTCATGGCGATCTTCGGCGGTGTCGAGACACGATGTACATCTCAGTCATTTCAGGGTGGTGAGGCCTCGGCCATCTTCGGAGGGGTTGATCTCGATCTCAGGGAAGCAGTGGTCCGGACCCCGCCCGCAGAAATTCAGGTGGTCGCACTCTTCGGCGGCATCGATATCCGGGTGCCTGATGGCTGGGAGGTCAGAATGAACGTCGTCCCGATCCTCGGCGGAGCGGAGGATGAACGGCCACGGAGGAACATCCGGGAGGCACAGAGAACCGATGACGAGACCCGGAGAGAGAAGTCAGATCAGCCTGATCTTATTGTGAACGGGTTTGTTGCCTTCGGCGGTCTCTCGATCAATGATTGAGAAACCCGGAATATCATAGATACACTTTTTTTTGGAGTTTGTAATTCTGTTCCATCGGAAGCATCTCCATCGTTTTCTATCGTGCGCCAGGAGTCCTGATGTGACCATCTCCAGAATACACCTGAACAGATCAATCCCATTCTCCACCCCCATACCAAATAAACAGATACCAGCAGTCCATTAAGAACAAATTATTTAACAATAATTATATATTAATTGCCAAAGAACTGGGCATACCGGAAAGGGGGTGATATCGCATCATATGATGGAGATCAATATTATTAAACTGAAAGATACTGCAACACCGGAGGATGTATCGAGAGTAGCGAAGATGCTTGAAGACTTCGGAACCGAGGTCATTATGGCCTCTCACCAGAAGAGATGGCTCATCGCGCCTCTCGATCAACAGATGGCGGTTGAAGTGCGCAAACTGCGTACCGTCGAACTCCTTGGGGGAATCACCCTGAGCGAACCACATATCCCGGTGATTCGTTCACCGGAAAAATAAGGATCTGATAACGTATGGCACTACCAAGCAGTGTGGGACAGGAGCTTCTTGATGTTCCGTTCCCGGAAATGGTTGAGAAGCTCGCCCTTGCCATTGCCCAGGGGCAGTTTGCTCTTGATATGAACTCAATCAAGGTAGCCCAGATACTTGCGGATATTACGCTGCCTAAAGAAACGGTTCCTATCGCGATAGAAGAGACGAGGGATGAGGAAGGGAATGTGACAGCCTCGGCCATCGTCTACAACAAATCTGATATGCCGCTGATCGCCTACGGGCTGAATCCGACATTCTACCAGTTTACGGATACGGTCATCGAAGTCAGGATGACGATCACCATGCGGATTGAACGTTCACTGGAGATTGGCGTATCAAAGAAATTTGAGGTCAAGTCGACGACCGATACCAACGCCAGCTACAAAACAGGAGGTATTGCAAGCTTCTTTGCAGGAACGGCCAAGTTTGGTGTGAAGAATACGACAACGGTCGCATACACATCCACATTCAATGCAAAGTATGCCCAGTCATACTCATTCCAGGCAGAGGGGACCAGCCTTATACGGACAATCCTCAAGCCGGTACCACCACCAAGCAGGGCAATACCCACCATCATCGCAAAGGAAGAGATCAGTGCCTGACGTGGCAGGCTACAGGATAAACCCTGTGGTGAACCACCCGGACACATGGAGGACCATGTATGGCTGACGTTGAGAAGATCATCGAGGACGTCCTGATCAGCCCGCTTGAAAGCGTTCTGCTTCATGTGAGCAGGGGTGTTGCCCAGAGTCAGCTGGAACTGGATAAGAACAGCCTTGCAACGCAGACACTCATTGACAATACAGGAGATCTGAGCGATACCGGGATCACTGCAACGTGGTACCATTTCTCCGAAGTAGAGCTGGAACTGAAGATGGCCCTCTCAATGACCAGGGTCGTTGAAGAGAAGAGCGGAGGCCTGAAGATAATTCGAAACCGTCTGTTTGCAGCTCCGATGAACGCTCACTACCAGAATGCGTTCAAGTATGATAGTACCGCAAACAGCATGATCAAGGCACGGCTCGTCTCGATACCGCCGCCGGTTCAGGTACGGAGATCCTGAGGGGGGATGTATGGCCAACACGAGGAGAGATGTGATCGAACCGGATGCACTCAAAAAGGCGCTGGAGGGTGTAGAGAAGGATAAAGCCAAGGTCACCGAAGAGCTTCAGACCGAGAGGAAGAAGATTGAGTCCCTCACAAAAGAACAGGAGATACTCAATACCAGTCTTGCCGAACTTACACGTAAGAATGCGGAGATGCAGAAGCAACTTGCTTCTCTTCAGATGGAGAAGGCAACCCTCAATGGGGAGAATGAAGAACTGAAAAAAGCTGTCGGACGGCTTGAGAGAGAGGAGGCGGGGTTACAGACCAGACTTGCTGCTCTTGAGAAGGAGGCCAGGGATACGAAGACGGATGAAGAGATCACTGATCTCCGAAGGAACCTCGCCGCCCTTCACCAGGAGAAAGTGGCTCTCGGACAGGAGAATGAAGAGCTGAAGGGATCAGTCGGACGTCTGGAGAGAGAGGAAGCTCTCCTCCGTGGCAGAATCGCAGGTCTCGAGAAAGAGATCAGGATGCCGGAGACTGGCGCAGAGAGTCCGGATATCCATACCCGGCTCGCATCGATCAAATTCGAGAAGATCGCCCTCTCTGTTGAGAATGAACAGCTCCGGACTGCTGTTGCCCGGCTTGAGAAAGAGGAGTATGAAACCCGGAACAGAATTCAGATCCTGGAGAGGGAGCTGCAGCGGCCGAAGCTGTTGCCTGAAGAACTGACCGGGATGCTGAAGAACGCCCTGGTGAAGATGGAGGAGGGGTTGCAGACAACCGGGGGGAGAGTAGGCTACATCGTCGGCAGGTTTGATGCGGATATTAAAGCCAGTCTCTCTGTTGATAAGGATAACAACTTTGCAATGAAGCTCCCCTATCCCGGAGAGATGGTGACCCCGGAGTCCCTCAGTTCGATTAAGCTCTCCTTCTCAGCAGTACCCCGGATGGACACAAATCTTGTCGGGGTTCCGCAATGTACTGGCATGTCCAAAGAGACTGCAATTATGGAGATTCAAAGGGCCGGCCTCAATGTTGAGACGAAAGAGCGACCGAGCCCGTCACCTGCCGGAACGGTGTTCAATCAGGAGCCCGAGGCATATGCAGAGGTACCATTAAAGAGTACTGTTATGCTGACGCTATCCATTCCGGAGACGGTGATCATTCCAAAGCTTACCGGGATGCGAAAGGATGATGCACTCCGGATGATCATTGACAATCATCTCATCGCAGGAGAGATCAGGCAGGAGCTCTCGGCAGAACCACCAGATCTCGTTCTTGGCCAGAACCCTCCCGAAGGAGCAGAGGTTGAGGGGATGAGCCGGGTGGATCTCGTCATATCCAGGGAGGGTGTCACCGTTCCAAAACTGATCGATCAAACAGAAGAGGAGGCAAAAGAGTCTCTCAGGAAGGCGAGTCTGAAAGCCGGAGAGATCAGGTATACGCGATCCCAAAACCCTGATCGGATTGTTGTTGAGCAGTCACCCGGCGCAGATGAAATTGTCGAGCCGGGATCCCTGGTGATCCTGACGATAGCACAGCCTGTCAGCATCGCGGAGCTGAGATCGATGATCCAGTCTGATGAAGAGGCGCAGAAGAACGAGAAGCTCTTCCAGCGGACGCTGACAGCAATGGATCGTCTCGAGATACAGAATCCCGATGAGATCAGAAGGCTGGCCGTGGTTTCTGATGAGGATCTGAAACGAACACTTGGACTGCAGACAGATGAGGAAGCAGAAAAGGTCAGGAAGGTCATTGAACGTGTCTTCACAGATCTGGGGGGCACCTGATCCGGGGGATCGGATCAGAAGCCACCACCCTATTTTTCAACTCGATGTCATTTTCATCATATCCTCAAAAAGGGATCGAATGGCAGCGGAATGGAATATAAACACTCCGAACTGCCAGCAAAACCCGGGGCGGCTTTCCAGAACAAGAGATACATGGCATCATCGCTTCAGATTTTTTAGATAGTGATATTTATATATAATATACTCAATCTAGTGGTGAGCGGCAGTCATCTGCAATCGAACGAGCAGAGATACCAGCGAAGGCCTGCCATGATACAGGTCGTACAAATCAACGTCGATCCAGAATACCACAGATTCGATCCCGGTTGAAGCATCAGACGATTGCGAGTTTCAAACGAGGTGATTACATGAAAATCCCAGTCTATCTGATCGCAGTAATAATTCTGCTCATTCTCATGGTCATTCCTGCCCATGCAGACCTGCAGAATGAAGATATCAGGATCGAAAACTTTGCCTTCCAGCCACAGTCCATCACCATCGAAGCAGGGACAACTGTCATCTGGACGAATAGTGACCCCGTGGATCATACCGTCACGAGCACCGAGGGAATCTTTGACTCCGGGCTCTTCGGCAAGGGTGAAGAGTTTGAATATACCTTTAACGAGCCGGGAACCTACCCGTACTTCTGCATCCCCCATCCTCAAATGACGGGGGAGGTCATCGTCCTTGAGATGCAGGATGTCATTGAACCGGCTGTTCTTGTGGCAGATCAGGAGATCATAAATCAGATGGTAAGAATCGATCAGGTGATCAGTGCAGGACCGGGCTGGATCGTCATTCATGCTGAGGAGAACGGCACCCCCGGACCGGTCATCGGCTACGCCCCGGTAGAGGATGGGGTGAGTGAAGATCTGATGGTCACCATCGATCTGAGAGATGCAACAGAGACCCTCTTTGCCATGCTGCATATCGATGCAGGTGTTATCGGCGTCTATGAGTTTCCGGGCGAGGATGTGCCGGTCTTTGTGGACGGAGAGATGGTCGTTGAGCCCTTTGCCATTATTGCACCTCAGGTGACGATGGAGCGGGTGGGACTGGAACTCATCCCCGGGAATTTTGTCGCACCCGTCACACTAACCTCTCCTGACGACGGAACCAACCGGCTTTTTGTTGTCGATCAGGTTGGTCTGATATGGATTATTGATGCAGAGAACAATCTCCTTAATGAACCGTTCCTCGACATCTCCGCCAATCTCGTCGATCTGAGATCAGGATTCGATGAACGGGGGTTGCTCGGCCTTGCGTTCCACCGTAATTTCGCTGATAATAACAGATTCTTCATCTACTACAGCGCTCCTCTCTCCGAGGATGCGCCTCAGGGCTGGGACCACACAAGCCGGATATCCGAGTTTGCGGTCTCACAGGCTGATCCAAACCGGGCAGATCACGACTCTGAGAGGGTGATCCTTGAGATCCATCAGCCACAGTTCAACCATAATGGAGGGTCGATCATGTTTGGACCCGACGGATACCTCTATATCCCTCTCGGAGACGGCGGCGGAAGCAATGACGTTGGGGTAGGCCACCCACCACAAGGACATGGGCAGGACATCACCACACTGCTCGGCAGCATCCTTCGGATCGACATCGACGGTGAAGAGCCCTATGAGATACCAGACGACAATCCGTTTGTCGAACAGGAAGGACGGGATGAGATCTTCGCCTATGGGATACGGAATGCATGGCGCACAAGCTTTGATGCCGGTGGGGAGCGGCAGCTGTTTGCAGCCGATGCCGGGCAGGCTCTCTGGGAATCGGTCAACATTATCGAGCCTGGTGGAAACTATGGCTGGAATCTGAAAGAGGGGAGCCATGCCTTCGATCCGGAAAACCCGGGAGTATCCCCTGAAGAGGTTCCGGTGACCGGTCTCCGCGGTGAGCCACTGATTGACCCGATCATCGAGTATCCAAATGCCAATCAGCCTGGGGGTCTTGGTGCAGTTGTTGTCGGGGGGTATATCTACCGTGGCAGCTCGATGCCTGAATTGTATGGACGCTATATATTCGCCGAATGGAACAGGGTCGATGCCAGTGGAGACGGAATCCTTTTTGTCGCAACACCCCCTCAAGACGGTCACGCCACTGGGATGTGGGAGTTCTCAGAGCTGGAGATTGTTCCTGATGGGACAGTCGGGGCCTATATACTGGCACTTGGGCAGGATGCGAACCACGAGCTCTACGTCCTGACCTCTGAGAATCGAGGACCTGAAGGGGAGACCGGTCGAGTCTATCGGATAACCCCGCCGCTGGCAGTGCCTGAACCTACCCCGGCCACCCCCGGACCGGTGGAGATTCCGGGATTTGGCGCATTTCTGGCAGTTGCAGGCCTCTGTGCGGCTGCATCCCTTGCCCTCCGCAGAAGATAATGCAACCATCCATTTTTTTCAGAACGTTGTACGATCCGTAACAGGGAGATGTTCGTCGGAGGGGCGCCCTCTGGAGAATTCTGGCCAGATGTATCGATGAAGCACCAAGGGAGAGAGGTAGTACTCATTATGTTCTGGGAAATATCCGGAGATCATCTCTTCCGCTTCGATTTGCGGCGTTCTTTCAGGCGTGGAGGGGGAGTACCCCCACTCCCCCGGATTGTATCACGAATTGTCTCCGGGATCCTTCGAATCGCCCGACGAATATCAATATCGCCGATCTCCTCCCAGATCCGGAGGATCACCTCAACTGCAACCTTCAGATCCATCATGAGAGACTGATCACTAGTACGTATCTTAGTTTCATGCCTTTTATTTATATAAGGCCAATATACCAATAGGCTGGTGAATACCAGTATGGAAGAGTCAACATTCAGACAATTTCAGCGCGAGGTACGACACTTCTTTCGTGTCTCTGTGATGAATATCGCTTTCGCCGCACTCCTGATGGCATTCGGACTGATGGTCGTTGTACAGGAAGTAATCTCAATATGGGAGACGTTTACCACAGAGATGTCTGTGACCTTCTCCCCGGTCTTCCTCATTGTTGCCGTATCTGCAATGATAATCGGACTTGCCTGGATCATCACCAGTGCCAGGGTCTTTGAGGGGATCGAATCGATAAAGGATGATCTCGGGAAGCTGACGAAGAAGAGCGTATCGCCGACCGAATCCGGCCATGATGAGAGAGACGAAGAGCTGACCCGTCTCATCGTCAGGATGCTCTCCCATTACCGGGATAATCACGGCACAATCCATCGGATGATCTATGTCTGTATGCTTGGGAGCTGCAGTATCTTTGCCCTTGGGACCATTGCGAGCCTTGAACACGTCGCTCTCTCATCAGGGAGCTTCTCCTTCACCATCGGACCGAACCTGCTGCTCCTCCCGTCCATGATTATCATGGTCGCCTTCGCCATCGCGAGCCTCATATCGTCAATCTACTTCTACCGGTTTGCGAAGGTCTGGGATGAGCGGCTGAAGGAGATCGAACAGTCAGAGGATCTACTGGAAAAGACGCTGGAGATGAGCCTGAGATGAGCGGACGGAGAACCGCGTATGAGATCTACTGGGAGATCCTTGTCTTCTGCAGAAAGCCGCAGTCATTTACCGGGATCATCAACAGGTGTGATCTGAACTCAAAGACCGGCCAGGAGTACCTCGGGTTTCTGATGGAGAAGGAGTACCTCATGGAGACGGTTGAGGGGGATAAGAAGCGGTACTCCTCCACCGAGAAGGCCGGGGAGTATATTACCCTCTTCAACTCGCTCTACCAGAAGCTCTTCGATACCGCCCCGACGTTTAAGTTATAATACGCAGGGGGACAGGATAGCCGAATCCGGCAACCCTGAAATTTTTTTTACCGGGAGAAAGTGAGAGAGCTCAGATGGACGCTTCCCATCCCTGTCCCATGTCGATGAGAGGGCGGACTTCGGTGATTGTGAAGGTAACCGCCGCATGGACCATGGCTGCCGCCTCACTGCCGGCCATCTCTGCGATCCTGTTCCTGAATGTTTCAAGTGCTTCCCCGGAGGTTGCGGATTCCGTCATCTTCAGATAGACCCGAAGACCTTTCCAATCCTCAAACGACTTTCCCGGCTCCATGATCAGATAGACCGCATGAGGATTCTCATTGAGATAGTCAAGGGTCCGTCCCTTGCCAAGAGCCATCACAACCGTCTTCTCATCAGTCATCATCGGGGAGCCGAAGACAGCCGAATCGACCCGCCCCTCCCGGTTCGCCGTGCTCAGGGTGCCGATCCTCGGTTGCCTGTTGAAGTATTCACCTAGTTTTTCCATGATTCTTCTCCTGCTTTTCGTCCGTACGTGATGGAATAGCAGGTCTCCTTCAAAAAGGTATCGGGAAGGGGGAGGGCGTAGTGTAAGAAGATATTCACTTAAACAATTATACGAAGCTTTATCGATAACTACAATAAATACAGAGCATGCAGCCCCCGTCCCGTCCCCTCCGTTTTGTGCATACCGCTGATCTCCACCTCGGAAGCAGGGTGATCACCCTCCCCGGCATGCATCCGGATGTCTCATCCAGTCTCACCGATGCCACCTACACGGCATGGCAGTCGATCATTGATCTCTGTATCAGGGAGGAGGTCGACTTCCTGCTCGTTGCCGGTGATGTCTATGATAGTGCGGATAGAAACATCCGGGCACAGCTGCAGTTCAGAGACGGGCTCAGGCAGCTTGAGAAGAGCGGGATTGCCGCGTATATCGTCCATGGAAACCACGATCCCGCAAATGCCTGGTCACGATCGATTCAGCTCCCAAAGAATGCCCATTGCTTCTCATCAGACGAGCCGGAGGTGATCATCCACAGCGATCAGGATGGAACCCCGATTGCGGCAATTGCCGGAATGAGCTTTGCAACGGCTCATATCCGAGAAAACCTTGCGGAGCGGTTTCCACCCCGCGATAGGGAATGGCCCTTTAGCATCGGTCTTCTCCATTGCAGTATCGGAGGGGCAGCCGGCCATGAGCCATATGCCCCCTGCAGCATCGATGATCTGAGGGAATGCGGCTATGAGTACTGGGCACTCGGCCATATCCACCAGCCTGCCACAATATCAGCCGGGGATCCGTACATCATCTATGCCGGCAACCCCCAGGGGAGGGACATGGGCGAGACCGGTGATCGGGGATGTCGTCTTGTCACGGTCAATATCGATGGATCGGTCGGGATCGAGTCTGTCCGGACAGGAAGCTACCGCTGGGATCTGATCGAGATTGATATCTCCGGGGCTTCTGATCTCGGCATCCTCGAAGAGAAGATTAGAGAGAGGCTTGCTGCGGTATCCGAGGAGGCATATGGTCCGATCATCACCCGCCTCATCCTGACCGGAGTAACACCCCTCAACCATGAACTTGCAGGGGGCGGGATCACCGCACTTGCTGAGCGGCTGACCGAGGATACACCCGTCGGGAAGCACCCTGTCTACCCGGAGCGGATCATCTCCCGGACAACCCCACAGATTAATCGGGAAGAGATCATCGCCCGTGAGGATATCCTCGGAGAGATCTGCAAAAAGAGTGCAGGATTACTCTCTGGGGAGAAACAAAGGATTGCCGAGGCGATTGCCCCTCTCTACATATCCTATGCCCGCTCGTATCTCAATCAGCCTGATGATGACGAGATCACCGCGATCATTGAGGAGGCGGAGGCCCTCCTCCTCTCCAGGCTCGCTGCGGGAGGGATCGAATGAAGATCACCTCGCTCTTCATCGACGGATTTGGAAAGTTCAGCCAATGGAGTCCTCCCGATCAGTTTGGCGATGGAGTAACCGCAGTCCTCGGCCCGAACGAAGCAGGAAAGACGACCATGCTCGCCTTCATCAGACGCATGCTCTATGGCTTCCCGGATGGAAGGAAGAAGGATCTCAACCATTACCAGCCGGCTAACGGTGGAAAGATCGGGGGCAGGCTTGCGTTTGAGACAGATGCCGGAGAAGCATATCTGCTTCACAGGGATGGTGTACGAAGCAGCCCGAAGATCACCAGGCCGGATGGATCACCGGTGAACAGCCCGCTCCTCCCCTCTCTTCTTGGCCCGGCAGACCAGGTCTTTTATGAAAATATCTGTGCAATCAGCCTTGATGAGCTCCAGGAGTTTGGGACGATTGATCGGAAGGAGATACGGGACAGACTGGCTGCAGCCGGTGCAGGAAACCTTCCGGTACGAAGGGTTGCCGATGAGTTGGGTGCATCGGCAGATGCGATCTATGCGGTAAAAGGGAAGAAGAAGGAGATAAATATCCGAATCACTGAACTCAAGGACCTTGAGCAGAAGATCCGGACAATAAAAGAGAGCCAGGGAGAGTATGATCGGATCAACGAAGCAATCTCAGAGAAGAGAGGAGAGCTTGCCCGGAAGAGAGGAGACAAGAAGAGGCGTGAAGAGGAGATCACCTATGCCACAGCCCTCTCAAAAGCCTGGGATCTCTATCTCGAACGGGAGGAGGCAATCCGGGCACTTGAGATGATTCCAGAGACGGGACCCTTCCCTGAAGACGACCTCCTTGAGCTTGACCGGTTGGTTGAGGAGGTCCGGCGGCTCGACGACGATTCAAAAGACCGGATTGAGCAGTGTACAAGGATAGATACGGAGCTGACGGCGGTACACCCCCGGGAAGAGATCCTCAGTCAGGCAGATGCAATCCGATCCATTGAACGGACGATTGAGCGGTACCGATCCCGGAAGGATGATTTGGCGAGATACCAGCTGAATCGTAAGCAGAAGGAGGAGAGATCTGCATCACAGCTGGAAAACCTCGGGGGAGAATGGAGCCGTGAGCGGATAACCGGCTTTGATACATCGATCCCGGTCATAAATGAGATAAAGGCCCTCCACGAGGATCTTGAGAGGACAGATGATGCCTGCAGAACTGCATCGATCAATCATGCAGCAGCCAAAACGGCATACGCGGAGAAGAGGGAAGAACTCTTCCGGATACAGGAGCGCCGAAGAGACCTCGGAGAGGTACCGGAGCCGGCTATCGCACGGCAACAGTTCGGAGAGGCTCGGGACCTTCTTGGGATCATCCAGCAGATCGAGAGCCTTGAAGATGATCTCAACACCATACGGAAAGAAGAGGCACGAACAAACGAGATCATTGCATCCCTGAAGATACCGCAACCGCCACAACCCCCGGCATGGCCAGGCTACCTCGTCTTCCTGGCCGCCATCCTTACCCTCATCGGAGGATTCCTGGCAGAGGCACTCCTCCCGGCAGCCGCTCTTGCTGTCATTCTGATCATTGCCGGTGCAGGCATCCTCATCTTCAGGGGAACTGCCAGCGTTGCCGGCTCTTCAGTCCCGGATACCGGATCATACCAGGATGAGGCAGAGACGCTTGCATCAGAGCGAAAGAAGATTGAGATGAAACACGCTGCCGCCATAGAGAAGGGGCAGAGGCTCGCCGTGACATTCGGTCTTGCATCCATTCCATCAAGGAGAGAGGCTGAGGATCTCAGAGATCATCATGAGGATATCGTCACGCTTGCCGACCGGGGTGCCGACCTCGCGAAGGATATGGCACGTGCGGAGGTGCTCTGCCGAACCGCATCCACTGAACTGAACGTACAGGAGGATGCTCTTTCCCTTGCCAGATCCGGACGGAAGGATGCGGTTGATGCATGGAAGAGCTGGTGCCGGGTTCGCGGTCTCCCAACGACGACCCATCCCGAACTCATCACCCACCTCATCGGCGGGATCAAGGAGGCAAAAGACCTCATTGCAGCGATTGATCTGGACAGAAAGAGAGAAGAGTCCCTTTATGAAGAGATTCAATCCTTTGAGGAAGATATCCGTGCCGCTGCTGCTGCCTGCGGGGAGGCTGTGGCCGGGACCCCGGAGGGTATCGGAGAGAGGCTTGTGACCCTCCTCAACGAGGCAGAAGAAACGATGAGACGAAGGAAAAGTCTTATTGAGAAAAGGAATGGCGAAGAAAAAGCAATGGAGAATACCCGCTCCCGTCTGGAGAAGACCACCGGGATGCTCGCCACCCTCCTCCAGAGCAGGGGGGCGGCAACACCTGATGAATATCGGGAGTTTGAACGTCTCTCACGGGAGAGGCAGGAGCTGAAGAGACGCATCCATGATGCCGAGGCTGCAATCAGGAGGATCAGCGGAGAGGAGCGGTTCGATGACGTCATCATGGCATTGGGAGAGTATGATCCCATCGTGATGACCGCCCGCCTCAGTGAGATGGAGGATGAGCAGTCAGGGATACACACGGCAATCGAGGAGATCAACCAGGAGATCGGCACTCTTCAGGAACGCTCTTCCATGATCGAGGGAGATGACCAGCTCACCGTCCTCATCTCGGATGCGGCCGCGCTTCGGGAGGAGATCAACCGGATATCAAGGGAGTGGGCGGTCTATACCACCGCATCAAGCCTGCTTACCATGGCTGTCGAGACGTTTGAGCGTGAGAAACAACCGGCGATCCTGCAGGAGGCGCAGTCGTTCTTCACAGGCATCACCGGAGGAAGGTACACCAGGATCATCAAACCCCTCGACGCTGCGAATGGAGCGGATCTCTTCGTCGAGGAGAGAAGAGGAGGCCGAAAGAGGGTTGATGAACTCTCGCGGGGAACAGCCGAACAGCTCTATCTTGCACTCAGGTTTGGCTATATCCGTGACTATGTGCATACATCCGCCCCCGTTCCGATCATCTTTGATGATATTCTCGTCAACTTCGATCCCGGACGGCGAAAGAATGCATGCAAGGCAATCGCAGAGCTCGCAGAGACCTGCCAGGTCCTCTACTTCACCTGCCATCCCGAGACGGTTGCTGATCTTACCAGTGCGGCACCCGGGACGGTGGTGATGGATCTGTCAGGGATCTGAACCACTCATTCTCCGCCCTATCACTCAAAAGATTGGTGGCATCGGGATCAGACGTTCCCATTTCACCGGTAGCGCCCTTCTCCAGTACGAAGGGTCCCGGATCCATACTGCCAGCCGGGATCAGGTCCGGACAGGGTGATCGCAACATCCTCCCTGAAACTGTTCCCGGACCATCCAAGAACCCACCAGCTGTTACCACCATGATAACTGATATGTATACTGACCACCGTCTCCGGATCACAGGTATAGGCGGCATAGACCGGTGACTCAAAGGTATAATATGAACTGGCGCTCACACCAACCGGAGGTGCGGGTGTGGGGAACGGATCATCAGCCAGGGTGAGGTTTCGCTTCGGTGAGAGGGTCGGCTCACTGCCAAGGGGATCTCTGGTATTGATCTCGTCAACGTCCCTGATAGAGACGCCACACTCGATCGGGATCAGAACCGGAGTCTCCTCTGAATACTCTGTGCTGGTGATGATCTCTGGAGTCGGAGGAGGTGTTTCCCCGGGATAGATCGGGATGGGGGTGATCAGGTTGCGGTATGTGGGGACGATCCGATCTGCTGAGATCTGAAGCATACCAGCCCCATCGACCTCAATGAGGGAGTATTCCCAATCATCAGGGAACCCATAGCCCTCCTCTCGGAGTATCGCCTCACCAACACTGGAAACACCACCATATGATGGAAGGGGGAGGAAAAGCGTCACATTATCAAGTGATCTCTCAGCGGAGATCGTCACATGATAGCGATAATCCGAACTGTAGCTCTCTCTGAACATATTCTCAGTCTGTATGTACAGACCTGCAAACAAGAGTCCGAGAATGATCACCAGAATACCCAGAATGGTGATTGCTGTCTTTTTAACATTCATGCAACGTTATCCCGTTCAGGATGTGAGCGTAATGAACCTCCTCGTCCCACACCATCT
Organism: Methanocalculus alkaliphilus; assembly: GCF_024170505.1. Classification (NCBI taxonomy): domain Archaea; kingdom Methanobacteriati; phylum Methanobacteriota; class Methanomicrobia; order Methanomicrobiales; family Methanocalculaceae; genus Methanocalculus; species Methanocalculus alkaliphilus. Next base: position 11,484 of record NZ_JALJYG010000019.1, on the reverse strand, counting down.
CAGCAGTACTCTCCTTTCTTCAGGAAAAGGATTGTGATGATCGGAAAACATGGACAGAGGGACGTCTCAACCAGAATCATTGGAGGAGAGAAGCGATCAGATCTCGTGCTTCTCCTCCCAGAGGCCGAAGGGATTCCCCTCCGAATCCAGGCAGAGGGCTAACGCTCCATAACCGGGAACCTCAGTATAGGGCATCGTTATTGTCCCTCCCATCTCCTCGATCTTCGGGAGATAATCAGCGATGGAATCAACCCCGATATAACAGGTTATCGTCTGATCAGGAGCCCCACGCATCCCAAGCCCTCCTCCGATTGCAGGGACGCTCTTTCCATCCCCTGTTTCAAAGAGGAGATAGTCGGAGTAGCCTGGCACCTCATGAAATTTCCAGTTGAAGAGGGTTTCGTAGAACGTACGTGCCCGTTGCACATCGCCGACGGGGATATCGATATGGACGATCGTTGCCATGCGTCCTTCTATCCTTGTTATGTAAATAATAACTTCTCCTCATTCATTCCAGGTGAAACGGACCGTCAGCCGGTATCATACTCTCTCAGGCAGTAATAACATCCATTATACCCATCCGCAATCGCATCCTCAAGTGTGCAATAATAGACGCGGTTTCTCTGGGCAATGCGGTGTGCCCAATCGCAATCCCGTACATGTACTTCACCTGAGTTCATATTCGCGATATATGGTGCATAGGTATTGGCACCGGATGTTCCGATATTCATAGTGACCAGGGCCTCAGTCTCATTAATCTCGAGGCTCTCGCCCGAGACGGTGATCGATACTGCTGTTCCGGGAAGAGTCTGCTCGATGACCGCCGGGAATAACACGATCGGAGGCATTTCAGAGATGATGCTGTTCACTACCCAGTCAACGATATAATCAAGGATGAACTCCGGTACACTCCAGGGGAGTGGAATGTCAATATCCAGTGCCGTCAGGGTGACCATCAGGCGCCGTGACGAATCCAGAGTGACAATCCCTTCAGCATTATCGATGATGACGGTGATACCGCTCGCATAGAGATCAAAGAGCTCCACGGTACTCGTCGTCTCATCAACCTCCCATAACCCCCAGAAGAGGCTCGTGGTTGTCGTGATCTGCATGTAGACATTGGTCCCAATCTCAAGATTCACGGAACCAGAGAATGAGACGGCATTACCCGGAAGGAGATCAAATGTGAACTTCGAGAATCCGATGGTGGCTTCTGCTTCTATCCAGACGCGATCCAGATCAACCTCCGTCACCACGAGGCCACCGGTGAGGATTGCCGTCCCCCAGTCGATGAGTGCATCCAGGAAGTCAACGAATGATGGCGGATCATACTCATAGGATCCCATGAGATCCATGATCTTTGGATGTGTTGTATGAGCCCACCAGAAGTCGTAGACCCGGTGCATGGCAGCCTCGTTTATCCCGATTCCGATATGATGGCCATTGGTAAAGTCGATCACTCCCATCGGATTTCCTCCGGTATATCCAAGCAGATTCACCGCACCCGCAAAAACAGTAGGGGGAAATACCCGGGCAGTCCCAAGACTGATAGGAAGCCTGTACGCCTCACCGGCCGGCATGAATGGGAGATCTGCTGAGAAGATGATGGGTGAGAGTTCAATAGTCGTTATTTCATCGGTGAGGAACGCCTCCATACCGATTGCAAGGATCTGGTTCAGTTTTGCAAGGACTGATGCAGGTAGATGGTACCGGTTGTCCAGCTCCAGATCCTCGATGAACGCCTCACTGCACTCAACACGGAACTGCCGGGTTGCCTGATCAAATTCAGGGACGGCAGCTACCCGGAACTGGGCTTCGAGATCAAATGATATTGACCCAAGAAGAGTGATGATAGCCTCTCCCCGGATGGTGATCTGAAGGGCTCCGGTATCTGTCACCTCAAATGTCGGTTCTCTCGCAAGAGAGACGCGGTATCCGATATCCATAAACTCCAGGAGATCCGGGGGAACATCCGGAACAGGAAGTGTATAGATGCCTTCAAATGTGGGAAGCCTTCCGAGACAGTAGGCAATTTTCAGAAATGTATTGATGAGATCCTCATGGATCTCCATGACAACATCATACCCACCGGTACTCATGGCCCTTCCTCCCGCGGAACAGTGGTGATCTCACCAGTTGTTGGATCGATCGATACCCTGACCTTCACCGGCTTTCCGCTCTGAATCATCCGATAATATGGCTTTTTGCGTGCAGGTATCGTCTCCATGATCGATCGGGTGTCCGCTTCGATCTGGGCATGCCATTGATCGCTCACCTTCTTTCGGAATGCATCATCAACAACAATCCCCACCTCCTCCAGTGTGCCTGGGAGATCTTCCTGGAGTCTGCGTTTCAGATCAGGATCATCTGCAATGCGACGTTGAAGCTCAGCAAACGGTTCAAATGAAAAGCGTTTCAACCGTTCCTGATCAACCGTGAATCTCCGCTGCATATCCAATACCTCCGTATGTACGGCAGGGATGTGTTTTTCACATCTTTACGATATGCGAACCATCGATGGAGTGCATTCACAAGAGAATGATACCCTTGTACAGCCAACAAAACAAAATGATATCAGGAAGAGGTGGCGCCTTTACCAACCTACATTACTACTTTTTTTCTGGAAAAGCAGGTAAATACACCATAATACCCTTTAAAACAAAAATAGAGTCTAAAATATGAGATAAATGATGCCTGACACCAGACAGACACAGATGATACACTATTATTATAAGGCCCATCTATGCCATTCTCAAGGGTGCAACAGACATTTCGATTGGAAACAGTTGATAAGGCATCGGAGATGTCCCCCTCAGGGTCCCCACCTGGATACCCGAAATATCAGAAGCCAGAGGCTAAGGAAGAGCCCGGCAGAGAGGGCAATGAGTACTACCCCATCAATCTGATAGTGGTGCCCACCAACCAGCACCGCGGCAGATGCCCCAAAGAGCCCCTTTGCATACAGGCCGGGCCGCTTCTCCTTCCTGTCGCCGGTATTGATGCTGCCTGCAAACTTCCGTGAACTGTAGGGCTTCAGCGGCATCAGCCCGCTTCGTGTGCAGCAGTCTTCAAGGATATGAAAGATGCTGCCGGTGAATAATCCTATCAAGAAGAAGGCGATGATAGGATCATAATATCCAGAGAGGTAGAGGGCTGATCCGATCACACCTGCAAGGATCACCGAATAGACAATGACCCCGGGGACTGTATGCATGGAACCACGATGGGCTGGATTAAACCTCTTCCCGGCTACCCTGTAGAAGAGCCCGGTCAATGGCATGATCACCGGCCGCATGATGAGGCTGAAGATCCGGGCAACACCATCCATATAATGCAGCTTTGAATCCGTTGCATCGGTATCCGGAAGGAGCGATCCGATGATGATTCCCCCAAGGAAGAGAGCGACAGGCAATGGATGGGAGAGGAGCCATGGAGAGGCAAGGAGAAGCCCGCTTCCCATGCTGATAGCGATATGGTCGGTTCCACGCATTCCTATAAGAGAACGAGGCCGGATTCCATAATAATTCGTATACTGTGCTGGCCTTTCTGCATCAGGGGGTGATGAACAGGTGCTCTCTCACACCCCCAGGCGATTGCGTGGAAGACGATGGGCGCAGGGACCCTCCCATTGAAGCATAGGATCCTATTTTTGTACTTTTTTCAAGGCTTTTGCAGCACGCTTCCGAACACTCTTCGATCTGTCCTGCAGTGTTGCAGTGAGATCATCAACGGCCTGTGGACTACGAATACGGCCAAGTGCCTTTGCAGCAGCCTTCCGCACATCTTCTGACGTATCCTCGAGTGCGGCACTGAGCGGGCCGACAGCTCGCTGCGAGCGCATCGCACCAAGTGCTTTTGCGGCTGCCTCACGGACATCTTCTGAAGAATCCTGCAATGCCGCAGTAAGCGGCTCGACTGCCGATACGGTCCGGATCTTCCCAAGCGCCCTGACAGCTGCTTCCCGGACATCCGCTGATGTATCCGTCATGGCAGCAATAAGAGGCCCGGCCGCCTGATGATCACGGATATTTCCAAGTGCTTTAGCAGCATCCTTCCGTACATTCCGCGCACCATCCTCAAGGACTGCGATCAGATCCGGGACTGCGAGCGGATCACGAATTTTTCCAAGGGCCCTGGCAGCCCGCCTCCGGACCACAGCCTCGTCATCCCTCAGAGCCTCGAGGAGGGGATCAATTGCCTCAGCTGCCCGCATCTTCCCGAGTGATTTCGCTGCATAACTCCTGATATCGGGATCAGCATCTCTGAGTTGCTCAATTTTTCCTTCTAATTCATTCATGCACATCACATCCCCTATACATGGAGTGCCATTCTCCGGGTGCACCCTGGGGGTCAACCCATGACAACCATTGATGATTGCGGCCTTACATAAACATTGTCGTCCCCGGAAGTGCGGGCATGATACCGAAGATCCCCGGGTTACACCCAACGCACCACCTCGGGTGTAGGTGGGTGCGATGGTTATTGATACATATTTCCGGAATATGCAACCCCTATGATGGAATAGACACTGCAGAATCCTTTATTATCCATGGAGATAGAGCGCAGAAAAAAGTATGATGGAACGCTGATCAGGCGACCTGATCAGAGGTCGAGACAAAATGACCTTCGATACCAGTCTTCGGGGATCCGGATAAAAGAAGATTGATCTCGTAGCTATTGAGGGAAATGTCTCGTAAAGACGAGATGTACAAATATATTGGCACCATTGAAAACAAGGTGCGGTGTAAAAGATGTACTTTCTTTCAATATATCAATATTTATTATAATAGTTGACATCTATATGACAACACGATGTAGATTTATTAAAATTCTCATATAAACCTTTAATATCAAAAAGAAGGTTTTATAAATAACATAAATAAATAAATATAATAGTTATTTATATATATTATTAAGTAATTATTACCATTGGCATAGGTAGACAGAAGCTTGCCCGGATATGGGTAAGACCATCTGGCAAGCAAAACAGATTGCGTGTACATTCCCAAATCGTAACAATGACATTAAAACAGACATTGGGTGGGAGATATTGACTACCGTGCCATCCGATCGATTGACCTGAAGCTGTCATCCGGATTAAACGAGGAAAGGAGGAGGAATAGATGATTATTGGAAAAAAAGCAACCATAATGGTTACATTATTGATGATGTTTGCCTTGGTCGCAGTACCGGTAAGTGCCGATACAGTGACGACAAACGTTACGGTCCAGTCTGGTGGAGGAGATCCCCCCTGGATAATGGCGGTATGGCAGCAGGATACAACCCCCTCATTAGAAGATGGAGATCCTGATCACCAGATACCTGGACCCCAGTTTATGCCGCCAGTTACCTACAGGGGCTTTAAGAGAGTATATAATTATGCAGTGGTCTTTGATGAACAGGGACCGGATACGATATCCGAGGTATCATTCCAAACCTACAATCCACGTGGGAATGCCCAGCAGCTCGGTGATGAAGAGGTTGATATAAACTGGCACGTCTGGGATGGACGATACAGGTATCAGAACATTGCTGACAATTATTACGCCCATGATGATGAGAATGATAAGGCTGCAGCAAGAGCTGCTGTAAAAGCCGCATATGAGGCAGGTCTTGTTACATTTAACGGTGCAACATGGGAAGAAGTGGATTATAAGCTCAGCCAGGACGAGGCAAAACTCTTCTGGGGAGGTGTTAGTCACTTTTATAATACGCCGGGAGGATGGTTGACTGTCAAAACTACAGCCTTTGACATCAATGATAATCCTAGCGACACAGTGGAAAGCAAGTTCTATCTTGTACCGGTTGCAGGTGTAGAACTGGATTTCACAACAATTGATTACGGAAAGATCGCATTGAGCCAATGGAAGCCGATCAGTGGGGACGCAAACTTCGGAACCGCAGATCGACCAACAGTCAGAAATATTGGTAACACGTATGTCTCAATTGTCATAGAACAGGATGACATGGGTATCGGCCAGTCACTCATAAATGGCATTCCCAGATGGGATGTTGAATATGGTGCTCGGCTTGGGGATAATTCAAACAACTGGGTTGAGTATAAGCCCTATGAGGAGGCAACGTTGCCCAACCCCCTGCCGCTCTGCAACACAGGAAAGCTTGACTTTAAGATCCATATCCTGAAGGCGTGGAGTGGAAGTACCTATGGCGGTACAATGATAATTACTGCCGATCAATGGTGGGGAAATTAATACATTGGAGAAGAGTTGAGAAGGAATACTACCCTGCATGAGATCAGGTTTGGTCTGGAAACAGTTCAGCCTCGTATTAACGGAGGGACATGCCAGAAATAGGCATGAACCCCTGTTTTTTTGAGTGGAAGCAAGATCTCTGCAACGTCGAAGGAGGAAAAAGGTAAAATGAATGGATTATGCAGATTATCGATCCTTTTGGTTGTTATAACACTTTTGGCAATGTTTTGCCAACCTGCTATGGCTTCAGGTATCGGCATAGGACCAAATGAGATAACGATTAATCAGGCCACTCGCGGTGGAACCTATGATAGAACACTGACACTCTTCAATCCCGGTGAAAAAGGTGTCAATGTTAATGTCCGGACAGATGGTGTTGCAGGCGACTGGATTAATCTCTACCGTTTCGATGATCGACAAACTCCAATCACTGAGATGTTCATACCAGCCAAGGGTAATTCTCAATTGGTTTTCAGAGCCAAAGTTCCATCAGATACACCAACTGGCACCTATCAGGCAAGAATTATCGCTGAGACACGGAGCGAAGATGTCGTGGGAGGTGTTGGAACAGTGCTGAGGGCTCGAACCACTGTAACGATCCATGTTACCGGCGCTGAGATTGTATCAGGAAATGTTGAGACCATTACAGTAGCTGATACTGAGACAGGAGTGCCCCTTGTTATCAATACCCGCTTCAGAAATACAGGAAATGTTATTGTTAGCCCCGAGGTTCACACCACTATTAAAAAGAATGGAAACGTCGTTGGAGAGGCGAAGTCCAGTGAAAAACAGGTCATACCAGATACATCTGAAGCGATTATGGTTGAGTGGGATACCGATGGTATGGAACCAGGAACGTACACAGCCAGTGTCGTGGCATCTCTTCGTGGTCAGACAATTGCATCTCAGGAGATTGGTTTTGAAATCTTCCCATATGGTCAGCTGAGCCGTGACGGAAAGATTGACGAACTTAAGTACGAGGGGATGATGCGGGCTGGCACTCCGATAAAACTGAGTAGTATATTTACCAATACCGGAAGAATATCAACCCGGGCAGTCCTGAATGCAGAAATCTTTAAAAATGGCAACTTTGTCAATGTTATCTCCGGAGACACAGTGCTGGTTCCGGTGGGTAGTCATGCTGAGCTCTTCTCCTATGTAACGCTTGATGAACCAGGAGAATATCAGATTAAATACTGGGCATTATATGAAGGTCAGCGAACCGAAACGAAAGAGATATCATTAACCGTATCGGGTGCTGAACCGCAGGCACAACCGCAGGCATCACCACTCTCACCGATATCAGTCATTGTTGCATCGATGATGCTGATACTATTCGCCACAGGGGGAAGATTATCAAGAAGAGATTGATCAGAAAGGATATACTCATCAAAGAGTTAATGAGACAGAAACAGGATCTCCCTGTAAGCTGTGATCAGGGTCATTCAGGATAGCACTATTCCGAAGGCCCTGATGGGGATATGGGGAGATGTGTAGCTTTGGTTTGATCAATCACATTGGTAAAGGCAATCATGAACGTGAAACGAATGACTGAAAGGGTGATGAAATACAATACTAGTCCTCGATAGGTATTGTCATCATACATTCAGAGATCTAAAGATCAGAGTGGCACGGTGAGTTTCAGGCGTAGAAAGTACCCCCACCCAAAAAATATACCATTTTTTTCGTACCAGGTTTAGCTATGGCAATACTGGGAGAACGTACCTTACTTAATTGTTCATTTCTCTGATCATTGTCCCCCTCATGTATGAGGATATCAAAACCAACGACGGTAACTTCCTCCGTGGAGATGGATAAGTCATCTATCATGCTATGCATGCAGATGGTCCATCAGGTAGGTATCTTGAACGCCTTTCTCTTGTTCCTGTATATCTCAACTGTTGTTCACTCCGAAGATCCTTTTAATCTGCGGGAGAAGGGTGTACCAGGCCTCACGAAACATAAACACCTTCGGTTCGCAAACGAAGCATACGATCAGGGTGATCTTCTTATTCAGGAATAGTTCCGAAGGGTGATCCCAGTATCTGAATTTTTTCTCAGATAATTGTATCAAAGAGCGATATGTGCATTAATCCGTTCATAGTGGATGTATCCAACTGATGAAACGCTTTCCTCAGCTCCATCGGTTGAAAAAAATCTGGTGATACCAGTCGTCAGAACATTCAGATTGTCAGCAAATTCTCTTTGATTCATTCGGATTATCCATGATCCCAAACCCCATTCAATTTAAAATGGCAGACCACAGGTTCAGTTCAATGTTACATAAGAATAATCAGGGTAGTAATCCAGAGATAAAAAATGACAAATATATTCTCATAATAGCATGCGCAGTTCAATAATCGCATTATTTTACAAATGAGGTAATTTAAATCGATATAAGAATTTGAGGACAACCGATTAAGCCATTCTAACTATCAATAACGCAGGGTTTTTTTGAGGATACGAGGGATTTTCCATGGGAAGAGAGGGGGGCTTTTTTCATCTGTTTGAATAGGTAAAAAAATGAGTAAAGGAATAATCATGAGTTGTTTTTTAAGAATAATGAATTTAAGAAAGTATGATGAATCATAATCCTTTTATTGCTTACTCTTTTTCTATAATATATTTATAAATTATTATAATGAATAATTATATATATTTCAAAGATATAGCTATAATCAGCACAGGTAGACACAGAAGCCAGTCCGGAGAGGGCAGCACCAATAAACAAATGAGCCTGATTGGCGGGTGATTTCCCGGACGTTCCAATGACAATGTGTCATGACATCAAATGACAATGAAGTCGCCTACCGTGCCATACGATTCGATACACCCATGCCTGCCACAAGAATCGAAGAGAGTAAGGAGGAAAAATGATGATAATCGGAAAAGCTGCAGCCACAATGGTTGCACTGATGATGGTACTGGCATTTATTGCCTTACCGGTAAGTGCGGTTGCTTCGCCAGCCGTGCTTACAAGCGCCACCATTCAGTCAGGAGGAGGAGATCCACCTGTTGTGATGGCGGTCTGGCAACAGGACACCTCAAACTCACTGGAAGATGGCGACCCGAGACACCAGGTCTCCGGACCACAGTTCATGCCACCCATCGAATATGAGGGAACAAAGGAAGTCTGCTACTATGCAGTTGTCTTTGATGCTCAGGGACCAGGCACAATCAGACAGGTCTCGTTCCAGATCTGGCACCCACTGGGTAATGCACAGGGCCTCAATGATGAGAGCACTGAAGTAGTATGGAACGAGTGGGATGGGTCCTACAAGTATCAGGTCGTTGCTGACAACTGGTACGCCTACAATGACGAAGCAGAGAAAGCTGCCGCCCGGGCTGCCTTACAGGCTGCTTACCAGGCAGGACTTGTCACCTTCAACGGTTACACATGGGCAGAAATTGATTATAAGCTCAGCCAGGACGAAGCGAAACTCTTCTGGGGCTGTGCAGACAAGTACTACAAACAGCCAGGCGGCTGGTATCCAGTCAAAACAACCGCATTTGACCAGAATGACAACCCAAGTGATGCAGTCTGGAGTCAGTTCTACTATGTTCCGGTTGCAGCATTTGAGCTCGACTTTACCTCAGTGAACTACGGTGCAGTCTCGATCAGCAACTGGAAGCCAATCAGCGGTGACGCAACATTTGGCACTTCAGACAGGCCGACTATCAGGAACATCGGCAACACCTGGATGTCAATCTCCATCGAGCAGGATGACATGGGTATCGGTCAGTCCCTTATCAACGGCATACCCCGGTGGGATGTTGAGTATGGTGCACGGCTTGGAGACAACTCTGCCAACTGGGTTTATTACCAGCCCTATGAAGAGGCAACGCTCCCCAACCCACTGCCACTCTGCAACACAATGAAGCTCGACTTCAAGATTCACATCCTGAAGGCATGGAGCACCAACAACCACATTGGTACAATGACCATCACTGCTGACCAATGGTGGGGCGACAACAACGGTGAAACACCCGTATAATACTACCCTGCATGAGATCAGGTCTGGGCGAATATGAGTTCAGGCTCCATTCAGCGGGCGGAGATGCCGTAAATCGGCATAAACCCCCGTTTTTTGGTTAATCACGGTTTCTGCAGAAAGGGGGAGAACAGCATGAGCCATAGATGTTCATCAGACGTATTTTTCGTTATGGTTGCACGCATGGCGCTTTTCAACCAGCCTGTTTTAGTTCAACGAAGGGATATCAGCCCGGATGCATCTCCCATTCATAATCTCATCTGTCAAAGGGTCCGGGATCGACCAATGGCAGCCATGCATTCAGAAAGATATGTAGGAAAAGTCACTGGTCAAACAGGTGGAAAAGTGGTCAATTGGATGGACTTTTATCAAGGTAATAAGAAAGAGTCCCCGCTCGCTGACCCGGAGATCCCGGTAAAGAGAAGAGATACGTTGCTATTGAGGCCCATTGTACCTGGACATACATTAACCCAAAACAGTTCAGGCATGAGTTTGATGGACCATAATGGATTCATTGAGCATCTTCAGGCTAAAGAGATACATCTCAAGGTATTGTATTCAGATCAATTGATCAATTTACAAAAATTGGACAAATACCGACATGAGGGTATGATGCAGGCGGATGCCCCCATCAGACACAGCCCTGTTCTGAACAATACCAACAGGCTTCAAGAGAGAGCTGCAGATCCCAAAAAGTGTGAGAATAAGGAAAAAGGTGTTGTACCAGGGGTAAAGAATCGAAATTCTGGAGCTTTTGTTACCAATATCAGCAGGTGTTCAGCTGAGGAGGGCCGAAGCAAGACCTGGAGTTCCTCAATTTGGCTCACTTGCATTGCTGATGCTGGTTTTACTCACTACAGGAGGGGAGAAAAGGAAAATGGGGTGAACGGCCGGAGTGCCGAAGACCATGAGGAGGTTGAGTAGAGTATGAAAAAAATGAATACCTGGATCACGGTGATAATCGTGATTCTGCTACTATCGGCAACTATAATTCCAGGATCCGCTGGAGATAGTGCAGGTGGCGAGTCAGCCGGAGCAGAGACAGGTGGGGATGCAGAAGCATCAGATGGAGATAGTGCAGGTGGCGAGTCAGCCGGAGCAGAGACAGGTGGGGATGCAGAAGCATCAGATGGAGATAATGCAGGTGACGAATCAGCCGGAGCAGAGACAGGTGGGGATGCAGATGCATCAGATGGAGATAATGCAGGTGACGAATCAGCCGGAGCAGAGACAGGTGGGGATGCAGATGCATCAGATGGAGATAATGCAGGTGACGAATC
>NZ_JALJYG010000018.1 GCF_024170505.1 Methanocalculus alkaliphilus | reverse complement strand
GGCGGTTGTAACCTATTTTTTTTTGCAAATTTGGGTTTGTTGTAGGGTTTTCAACCCTCAAGTGATCGTTGTTGGGGGGGTTAATCGAAAAACTCTTGTTTCTGTACCCGCTGCTGCCCGGCTGTAAAGACCCTTCGGATCTCTCTTTTTCAGAAGTTCAATTGGTGCATCAATAAAGACCTGATAGTACTTAGAAAACCGCTCCCGATTATTGATATAGATATCTTCAAAGTTACTGATGGTACAGCAGATCACATTAATATCCTGTTCATCCAGCCATAAACAGATCTCAGCATATTGCATGGCCAGATTTCTTCGCCCCTCCATTGTATAGTCACGGGGCTCGGTATCACAGCCAAGTATCCTCCGGACATCGTCCCCATCAACCATGACGGTATTTGGAGCATGAGGCTTCCAGAGCTTATACATCTCTCTTCCAATGGTTGTCTTCCCTGACCCGGACAACCCTACCAGCCATATGATCATATCAGAGAACCTCAACAAATCGTTTTGAACTATTTGGGAAAAACAAGCTCTCCTGCCCGAACCTTTCCTTCAGCAACTTCAAGATCAGATCCATCATCAACCTCGCACCATACCCCATCCCAGGGTACTCCCTGAATAGAATGTCCGTCCTGAATAAGGCGTGATAGTAGAGACGTCATATCCAGTTTGTTCTTCAACTCGACCTGATTATCAAGCAGTGTAGCAATCCACCGGTATGATTCAGGAGTGAACTTCAACAAACCCATGTATTGTCCATGGATATCATCAAATGAAACTCCTTTCCGCCCAATATCCAGAATATTTCCATTCTCATCAACAGAGAAACTCTCTGCATCAGAGAGCGGATCATCAAACCGCTCCTGCCAGAGTTCGCGCCACCGTGTATCATAGAGGATGGCAAGTGATCCATCCGCATTACTCAACTGAGTAATGGCATCTGCACCATACACGATATCAGAGTATGATATAATACACTCATCCTCAGCAAGCCATTCATGGGCACACATCAGGCTTGCTACCATGTGTGTCTGCGGCCAGTCGGGGTTATCACGCACCTCAAATGCTCCTTTTATCATCTCACCGCGATATCCTCTGACAACAAGAATATCATCGATGCCTGCATTATGCATCGCTCCCAGTTGCCACTCTAATAGCGGATGTCCGGATAGCTCCACCAGGCATTTCGGCCTGTCATCGGTTCTTCGGTCCAGTCGTGAACCGCGTCCTGCTGCAAGTATGATTCCACGCATTTTTATTCCTCTTATCTCGAAAAGAAAGTTCTAATTAGATATTCGTCAAAGTCTGACGCCGGATTCTCTCTCTCGGGATGCCACATGATACCAAGCAACGTCTTTTCGGCATTTATGACCCCCTCAACAAGTCCATCATCGGCAATGGCAAATGACTTTAACTCTCCTCTAAAATGATCGCCTGTACCCACACACTGCTCATGGAATGAGTTGACCGTCAATTCATCTTCATCCCATTGCAGAAAATTGTCTGTCAAATGTACCCTGTGGATTGTTGCAACATGGTTGTGAGGATTCTGGCAGGGGAGAGGACTCTGATTATAGTAATGGCAGATCATCTGCATCCCCCGGCAGACCCCAAGGACCGGCAATGTATTCCGGGTTGCATACTCCAGCATAGTCAATTCGGTTTCATCACGTATTGGAGCATCATAGATATTGTTCCCACCTGTCAGGATGAAACCATTCAAACCCCAGTACTCAATTAATTCACTAACGTCCTTCCCAATATTGGGCACAGGAATCCAATGGACGTTCGGGAGCACACGCTTTAGAAAGACCGACCAGTCCTGTGCCAGGGCATCACGAGGCTCAACATATCCGGTCGCCTCCACAACCCGCATGGATAGACCCAGACGGAGATCCGTACTACCCCTCATAATACCCCAGCGGTCTGATTACCCTTGATTCACAATTCAGTACAATCTTCCGGCAGTTCCGTAACCTTTCAAAGAGATCCTCACCACAGCCGATGGCAGCAGGCAGCTGCAGTTCGGCACAACGGATCGCCATATGAGAGTTTGCCCCCCCATATTTTGTTATTAATCCTGCAATACTTTTTGAAAAGATCCAGTCAAAACCGGGATCGGCATTGTCGATACAGATGATATAATCTTTCAGTGAACCTGAATTGAGCGTTGTTGCATCAAGGAACTTGCAAGGCCTCTCGATCTTCTTCTGTGTGATAAAATTCGGATCAGAGCGATGTATAGGTACGACATGAATATCCCGGACACCACGAATCAGATAACTGAGTTTCAACAGTTTGGCAAAAGATTGTCCGATGCGTGCCTGATCTACTTTCTGCATCAGGACAGATGTCATCTCATCCCGTGTTGAGGTGTAGCAGCTGTTGATGATATCATCAATCGTGAGATAAGAGAGGTCCTCTCTCCCGAGGGTATAAAATTCACCCCATGATGCGATAGCCTCAAGCGCTGCTGAAAGATTGCGGGAGAAGACAAACTTCCCATACTCCCTCCCGCAGATTGCTACCTGAGCATATGCAAAGAGTCCTTTTGCGTCTATGGAGTCAAGACCCGCTTCCTGCAAGAGTGTATTGATTGCCTGCTCTTCCTCATCAGTTAAAGTGAATGGATCCTGATGATCCGCTCTATCTGCTATGTTGCAGTTGTCAAAGAGATCGGGTCGATCCCGGTAACAGGGTGACATGATATCAAAAGTTCCGGGCCGCAGGTGACCGTAGCGCTCGTGAAATACAGCTTCATCAAGGCGGCCTTCGCAGACTGCCTGCGTATCATGTGCCAGTTCTCCCATAATTGTATTGAATGATGATTTGAATTCTGCTACCCGTTCCCTGGTGATCGCGCCGCGTTGTATGGCAGAGCGAAGCAGTGTCTCAGCTATGAACCCGTGCCGGGCAATGATGGTAAACGGAATGGTGCCATACTGAATGCAGTCTTCCAGAAGATCGGCAATAAACGCTGCCAGAGCAACAGGGCTCTCTGTCTTGATTGCGAGGACACCATTGCTCTGATTCTCTGCCAGGCTATCAATCCTGAAGAGAGCCATTGGCAGGTTGCCAGCAGCGCTCATATCAAGAACATTGTTCGTAAATTCCTGAAGGCAGGCTTTGAAGATACAAGTCTCCTCAGGAGTTAGAACGTCACCATATCGCTCAGCAAATACGGTATCAAATGTGAAGTCCAGCACTGTGTGGGCAACCTCAAACTCGACTTTATCATGGAGACTTGGGTTGGCCGAGAGTCTGGCAAGCCATGCATTGATCAGCTTCTCTCCAATCTCTTCAGGGATCCCCTTTGGGAGAAATGAGTTGAAACTGGCCCGGACATCAATATATGCCCGCCCGCCGATGAGCACCATCAACTCTGTACGGGGTATCTTATGGTAGCCCATCTGCGCCCGTGCAACACTCCAGGCATTCGAAGAGATCAGTTTTCGGAAGAGTGATGCGGCGAGGGGAGAAGGGATAGGACCAATCAGTTCTGCAGGATTCCAATCCGGCATATTGCCAAATATCGACGATGCCCCGAAAAGACCTTTTCTTCGTGCAGAGAGGTGCTCAATAAAGCGTTCTACCTGGGGGATTACACGAGATACCCGGTGTTCTGTATCCGGATGCCAGCCTCCAACGGTGCTGATCCTCCGAACATGTAATAGATACACGGAGCCATCATGATCAATGGCAAACTCGATATCAAGGGGGACCCACCCACAGATCTCTTCAATTTCCTGAGCTAAAGCAAGCATCTTTCGGACACGGGGAGAATCGAAATATTCTTCCTTATATTTCCGGTACACCATCACCGTCTTGTGAACGCCGGTACCGCCTGTGATGGAATCGGTTCGGCCGGTCTCGTCATCATAGTTGAGCACATAATAGGGAGATCCATCATCAACGAAGCGGGTTAGGATGACACCACTGACGGCAATCCCTGTAACCATCTGTTGAACAAGAACCTGATCTGCTTCGTCCTTTTCAGGATAAGAGGCGAATACCTTTTCAATCGCTTCACGAAGTTCTTTTGTATTGTCTGGATTAATATTGAGGATAGATTCAAATGCCCCGGCATTTGACAGACCGATTCCGTCTTCACAGGCAGCCGAGCTGCGTACTGCAACAAGATAAGGTTGGAATGATTTTGATATCTTTTCCAGCAGGGAAGCTGACTGAATTCTCCAGTCTTTTCGAGAGAAGAATGTGAAGGGCGGTATCGTACATGATAATGATAAATTATTGATTTGTGCAAGCGTCTCGGCTTTCGAGCCGAATTTGATTTTTCTTATCTGTGAGTCATTATATATCATTCAAATCACTGATTAAATTCAATAATCAACACATCAATACTACAATTCGTTTTTTTACAAAATGCTAATAACTCTTTTATTCTCACAGACTATGAGCAAAAAGGGACGATAAGTGCTTTGATAAGATACAGTATCCCCGTGAGCTTCCACACAAAGAACATCTCCCATCACTCCCCACCCTCATCCCGGTCCTCCTTCTGCTCTTGCCCAAGGTACAACCGATAATACTCTCCCTTCCGCTCCAACAGCTCCTCATGACTTCCGCTCTCCACAATTCTCCCTGCCTTCAGGACATGGATCACATGGGCATCCTGGATCGTCGACAGTCTATGAGCGATCGTAATCACCGTCATATTTTCAGAAAGCCGCTTGACAGATTCG
Source organism: Methanocalculus alkaliphilus (assembly GCF_024170505.1). NCBI lineage: Archaea > Methanobacteriati > Methanobacteriota > Methanomicrobia > Methanomicrobiales > Methanocalculaceae > Methanocalculus > Methanocalculus alkaliphilus. Next base: position 28,159 of record NZ_JALJYG010000018.1, on the reverse strand, counting down.
ATGATCCGCTTCTCAGAGATATTATCAAGCGAACTGGTCGCCTCATCCAGCAGCAGGATCTCCGGGTTCCGCAGGATAATCCGGGCAATCGCCACCCGCTGTCGCTGCCCCCCTGAGAGCTTCATTCCCTGGTCGCCGATGATCGTAGCATAGCCATGATCGGTTCGCATGATGAATTCATGGGCATCGGCACGCCGGGCCGCCTCGATGATCTCGTCATCGGTGCAGTCGAGGCCAAACCGGATATTCTCCCTGATAGAATCATTGTAGATGAAGGTCTCCTGGCCGATGTATCCGAGTGACCGGAGATAGCTGACCTGATCAAACTCGTTGATATCCACCCCGTCAATTGCGATCCTGCCGGAATCTGGAGAATATAGGAGAGCGAGAAGGTTTGCAATCGTCGTCTTGCCGGATCCGGAGTCGCCGACGATAGCAACAGAGGTATTCTTTTGAATTGCAAACGAGAGATCACTGATCGTATCCCCGGCCGCATCCGGGTACCGGAACCCTACCCCTTCAAACGCAATTGATTGATCAAAGGAGAGGGGGAGGCCCCCGCCCCGCAGCCTCTTCTTCTCGCGCTCACTCTCTTCCTGGATGAGTTCAGCATACACGAGCTCTAGAGCAGGCAGGTACTGGACCATATAGGTGAGATTACTCTGCGCGGCACTTGCCGTTGGCACAAGCCGGTACAGCGCGAGCATGAATGTTCCAAAAAGACCAACATAGGAGAGAAAATCCCCACCTGTTGAGATATAGAGGGCAAGAGCGCCGATTGCAATCACCGAGAACATCAGGAAATCATTGATGATCGATGGAAGCTTTCCAAGGGCATTCACAAAAGTATATGCCTGCCTGAGCTTCGAAACAGCAGCATCATATTTTTCAGCCCAGAAAGAATGTGAACCCGTGATAAAGATCGTCTTGATCCCGGAGATGAACTCCTGGTAGGCAACGGACTTCTGCATAAGTGCAGTATTCAAAGCTGAACTGTTCCGGTAGACACGGGTGAAGAGCTGCTGCCTGATAAGATATGCATAGATTATTCCGAGGATCACCAGTGCGAAAGCTAGCCAGAAGGAGAGATAGATGATAAAAAGGAAATAGAGCAGTGCCATCAGGGAGTTCTTAACGCATTCCATGAACTGGTTGATCGCCTGGCCGGACTCTGTCACCGCTCCCTGCCCGATATACAGCAGATCGCCCTGCTTCTTTGCGGCAAAATAACTGTAATCATTGCCAATCAGGCGGGCAAAGATCCGCCTGTCAAGCGAATCCCGTACCGCTGCAAAGACATATGCCCCCGAGTAGGCAACAATCCCGTAAAACCCGGCGATGAATGCGGTTGTCAGAAGCAGAAGGAGTGCAGATGCTAGAAATGGATTAAGCGTTGAAGGAAGGATGATATCATAAAAAGTATCAAGGAGCCGGTGCTGGTTCTCGACATCAAGCCCATAGTTAATGATCGGGTATACAAGCGATATCCGGAATACCTCCAGTCCTGAGAGTGCGATGACCGCCAGAAGATATAGTGCCAGCATCTTCTTGAAGGGGCTGAAGAGGTAGTAGAGAATGTTTACTGCGTTCCTGATAACCGACACGGGACATGCCTCATAGAGTACGTACGTGTTGGACAGACGTATCTAGTATTCGATGAGGAATATCGGAGAACGGGAGGCTGATAATCCCCTCTCGGAAAATAGGGTCGAATATTATGGTTAAGGCACGAGGGTGAGCCCTATGACAGCCTCTTCTATAACGATCATTGTACCGTGATTACGCTCCTTTCAGATGAACTCATCTTCATTCTCTGTGGATACTAAGGACCGTTTCCTCTCCCAATAACAGCCTGAATGAACTTATCTCATGGTTCCCAAAACGCCATGAGGATCCCATTGGCTATTGTATGAAACTACTAATATGATGATGAACGCCCATTAATTGAGTACGTATGGGACCGGGCATGCACCCCACGGAAGACCTCGCAATCGAAGCAGTCGAGCGAATAAAAACTATCAATGGCTTTGATCACGTTCGGTTCATATTCCTCTATGGATCCGTTGCAGCAGGGCAGGCACGGATTGATTCGGATATCGATCTCTGTCTCTGGTATGATGGCGATAAAATCGAGGCTGAACGGTTTCGGTTCCTGGCGAGGATGAGGATAGTATCATCCATCTCATGAAACATGGAGTCATCGGGTCTGAAATGCATGAGAAACTGAGGACAATAAAGGGGTTTCTTAATCTGGTGGTTCACAGATATGGCCGCATGAACGATGAGATTGCATTTGCAATCCTGCAGGAAAACCTTGGAGACTTTGCTCTCTTCAAAGGGGCAATTGAAGATTATCTCAACACAAATAAAAATTAATTGAGAGATTCCTCTTCAAATCCTCAAACCTTCCATCACCGCCCGGTACGACACCGAAATCTCCTGCCCCGTCTCAACAATCCGATACGGTCCTGTTGCCACAACCACATCATCCGGCCCGGCCTCGGTCGGATACGGCAGCACAAAGATCCCGTCCCGGCTCTCCTGCCGGTAGGTGAATGTCCTGCCGGTATTCGTCTCAACCGGCACCTCAATCGTTCCTTCTCCTTCGAGAACTGCACCGGAGACGAACTCGAAGATCTTCACATACCGGATATCGCCGCCACTGCTAAGGACATTTGTCGGGGATTCGTAGGCAAGCCTGAACCGCTGCAGTGCATCAAGGTCTGTCGATGGTGTAAACATCTCCGGGGAGAGGATCTCGGCAGAATGGTTCGCCGGGGCAGCCCGGGTGAATTCCTCGATGTACCGCCGTGCATCCTCAGTTGTGTCTGCCTGCTGGACGTTGGTGATCACCGGGTATGGGCTTGTTCCAAGCCCCAGTGCAGATGCAGGAGCTGACTCGACGACGAGAATCTCTCCGGCCGGTGTCGCCGAACCATCAAAAACATGAAGCCGCTGGATCATCGTCTGATAGTACGTCTCCCTGTAGAGCTGAATCGATTGGTATGAACCCGTTGTGGGCGACTGCTGGTAGAGCATAACCTGCTGGAATGGTCTGGTGGCATTCACCGGGTCAGGCCAGGTTGCCATCGCCCAGAACTTTCCGGTCGCCATCTCGATGTCAGTGATCACATACCGGATACCTAACTCTTCAAGTGTGGCCGATGCTTTCTCTCCATCCGTCTCCATGAAGAAGCCACCTGCAGTCACTGCACCACGCTGGAACGGGTTTGCATGCGGTATCCGTTTGGAGACGAAGGTGATCCAGTGGCCGTAATCCCACCACGACATGACACCGTAAGCCTCGGGAGGATATTCATACACACCACGCATTTGTGGTGTATCAAAGATCTCATAATAATCCACACCGGGATCCGGGGTATTCTCCCCCAGCCAGACAAGGGCGGCTTTCCAGTCGGAATTGATTCCACCACCGACATTTGATCCCATCATGATATTTGCGGACACACCCGACCAGGCAAAGAGGAGGGCGATGATCACCGTCACTACAAGGAGTCCCACCCGGAGAGGGCTGCCAGAAGATTCTGCAGTTGTTTTCTGTGGTTTTTTCTCTTTCCTCCCCTTCTTTTCTGCTCCTTCCGGCTCTGCGGGGGGCATCTCGGGTGGGATCTCATTCTGCGGATCAAGGAGCTTTTCAATGCCCGCCATCCGGAGGAGATCCCGGCCGCCGATCTGCATCACCGCACCAACAGCAAGCGCAGCTAATAGCGCGATATTCGCGGCAAGATAGTACTCAAACCGGACCTGCCGGGTGGTTGCAAGGAAGATGAGGGCAAACCAGATGAGTGTGAAGAGTGCGGGGGCATTATTCTGTTTCCAGATCCGATATAGAAGGTACACAGTCCCCCCGGCAACAAGAATCCACCCCCAGTTGAAGACCGATACTGCATTTGCAAACTGCCAGGGCATCGCCTCCTGGACGGTGAGTACCTCGGCCCGCATTCCGAAGACAGCGGTGAACTGTCCTATATATCCCCGCGTCAGATTTGGCAATGCCAGCAAACCAACAATCAGAGAGGCGATGGTCAGACCAACAAGAGACGCCGGATAGAAGTACCAGGGATTATCTGACAGATACTGGGAGATAGCATAGAGGAGAAGCGTGCCGATGATTATCAGACCATAGACGATGATGTTCCCGGGGCCATAGACTCCAACACCAAACCCTGTCTGTTTCAATCCAAACGGAATGATCCCGAGAATAACCACGAAAAATGTGACACAGTTTGTCAGGATGAGATAATCAGATGCCTCTTTGCGGATATGGTCAAGCAGCATCTGGATGATCGTATAGATGACCACAATCACACCGAAGATCACCATCGTCGTCATATTGTAAAACCCGAGGAGGAATGCAAACCCTGCAAGTGCCGGATAGGTCAGCACCGGATTCTTCAGGCTCTGAAGATCAGTGAGTCTCACCCCGCTCTCCTTCAGTTTCATCATCGCAATGATAAAACACAAACAGAAGAGTGCTGAGAAGAGCGTCTCGGTGATATGGTGATCAACAAACGAGTACAGTGAACGGTACGCATACTGGCCCGCGATAACCGAGATAAATCCGGCAGAGACAAGCCCGGTCTTCCAGTCCACAAGCTTGGCACCGAGTCCGTACATCACCGGTACCATTGCAACTGCCATCAGCGGAGGAAGGAACGAGGCGACATACATAATCTCCGGGCGAGTGGAGGCTCCCGCCAGGATCACAAGAACGACCGCAAGCAACCTGAAGAGCGGACCCCAGTAAATTGCCTCACCAACCGGGAAATGCGACATTGGATCAAACCAGGAGTACGCAGGGAAATCAAGAGCCATCTGTTCGATCTGGCGAAGACTGTACCAGGGATCATTCCCAAGGAGATTAACCCAGTCGTCGGATACAATCCTGGGGATCGGCAGGGTCCGCAGCCAGAAAGTGAGGAGGGAAAAGGCGATTAAACAGGCACCGATGAATGAATACCTGATCGTTCGCCTGGTTATCTGAATATTCGACCCCTTAAGCATATGATCAATCTATGCATCAGGGCATAATAATAGATAGTATTTATCGATCCCCGCCGGAGAGGACCTCTTCTATTACAGTCTCAAATTCGGCTGCCTTCCTCTTCCAGGAGAAACGGGAGAAATCAATGGTATACTCCACCCTCTCAAGGTAGATCTGCCGAACCGTATTAACAAACTCACCCGGGCTTCGATAGATATGAAGATGAGGCCCCCCGATCGCCTCGACATCCGGGATCGGGGTTGAGAGGATCGGCCTTGAGCATGCAGAATATTCAAAAAACTTGTTTGGAAGTGCTATCTGCACCCACTGCGGTGGAGAAAGAGGGATGGTGCAGACATCCATCGCATTCATGTAGAGCGGGAGTTCATCATACCGCTTTCCGCCGGTGAACGTAACCATCTCCGAGAGTCCGAGCGAGAGAACAAGCGCCTGCAGCTCCTCAATATAGTCGGTGAAGAGGGAGCCGCCGACAATAAGGAGATGAACCTCCGGGCAGAAGGATCGGATCTCAGGGAGCATCCTGATCAATTGATCGATGGCATACCAGCGCTCGACGCTCCCTGCAAAGCCTATCACAAAACTCTCCGGATCGAGCCCTATATCTCGCTTACAGACCCCTATATCACGTGGATAGAAGAGATCGGTATTAACACCGTTTGTGATGAGCCCGGCAGAGAACCCATACTCTGCCAGCTGACGAACCAGGGAGGGTGATACCGTCGTCACCCGGGTGCTATGAGAGAGATTCCACCGGGTAATATTCCAGACGGTCGACCGGATTGCCTCTTTGAGGATACGGTTATTATAATAAGCAGCAGCAGAGTCAGGAAACCAGTCCTTGAGATCGAAGAGAACCGGAATTTCATGTTTCTCTGCTGCCCGGATCATCGCAGCTCCGGCGAGGACATGCGCCCCGACAACGATATCGATATCCTCCTCCTTAATGATCCGGTTGATCACCCTGAAATGGTGGGGGGCATTCAGTGTATAATGAAGCAGCGGACTCTGGAAGGGGAAGAGCGTCGCCTCATGCACCTTCAGCCTCGTCTCCCTCTCTTCTCCCCGGCTGACATGAAAGTGTGGAACATGAACGTCATGCCGGAGTGCCAGCTCCTCGCAGATATAATGATGGCGGGATGGGATCGGATGGTGGATGTAATCCTGCGTCGAGACGAGGAGGATACGCCGTTTCTCACCCATCGATCAGATCACTCCGGTATCTTTCCAGAATAATGAACATTCAATCTGATCCTTCGACCCGTGAATTAATGCTGGATATTTTAAGTACGCCATCTGCATGATAACCTGTTTGTACCCGGCACTATTAATTCTGCCACACGAACGGGCAGGCAGTGCAATCTGGTTATCTTCTTCTCGAACCTCCTCAGAGTACAGATCCTGTTTTACAAGATGAAAACCGATAATGATCCAGAACAGTCGGGGTTAATCAGATGGACGTTGGTGTTATCGGAGTGGGGGTGATGGGCAGAAATCATGCCCGCATCTACAATGAACTAAAAGAGGTCGGGGTGACCTATGTCTTTGATCTTGATGCAAAGAGTGCTGAAGAGGTCGCTGCCCAGACGGGAGCTGAGGTCTGCTCCTCGATTGATGAAATGCTCAGGAAGGTCGACCTTGTCTCGCTCGTGGTTCCCACCCGGTACCACTTCGAGACTGCAAAGCAGGTGATCGCATCGGGGGTGCATACCCTGATCGAAAAACCGATCTGCGCCACCGTGTCCGAGGCGGAGCAGCTGATACAGGAGATTCCTGAGGGGATTGTTGTAGGTGTCGGTCATATCGAGCGTTTTAACCCGATCGTCCCAGAGATCCAAAGAATCGCTAAAGCCCCCCGGTATATCGCCTTCCACCGCCACAATCCGGCATCCGGCAGAATCACCGATGCCTCGATCGTCGAGGACCTGATGATCCATGACATTGACATCCTCGTTAACGCCTTCTTCCCGGATTCAGAGTATTCCTTCTCAGTACGCGGAAGCAAAGACATCGCCCATGTCCTTGGAGGAGTTGATTCGACCTCCTTCTACCTCTCTGCTTCCAGAAAATCCGCGAAAAAGATTCGATCAATATACATCGAGGAAGAAGAGCGAACAGTCGAGGGCGATTTCATGACCCAGGAGATCTATGTATACCGGAAACCGGAGACCTATGATCAGACGAACGGCTTATACCGACAGGAGAATATCATCGAGAAGGTGCTCGTGAATAAGGTCGAGCCATTGAAGGTCGAACTTCAGGCATTTGTCCGGGCTGCCAGGGATGGCAGAATGTTTGATGTGACGCCTGAAGAGGGGCTGACAAATCTAAGGATCTGTGAGGCGATCCAGCGGGGGATTTCCAGGTGATAGGAGAGAACCAGAACTGTACGATCGAAGGGGATCCTGCCTACCAGTTCTCTTCCCTTGCAGTTAATACAGGTAGTGAGGACTCGCCTTCGAGCATGACAACTACCTTTATGGAACCCCGAAATATCGCTGCCATCGTATTCAATCCACAGATCATATAAAAGGATAAGACCATGACCGACCATCATCAGAAGAAGTACCAGAACCGTCTCACAGCTATCATAGAGAAACGCGGTCCGATCAAAACAGTCGGCGTAATTGGGATGGGGTATGTCGGCATCCCGGCAGCTGCCCTCTTTGCCGATGCCCCTGAATTTCAGAAAGTCTATGGGTTTCAGCGGGATTCCAAAAGCTCAGGATATAAAATTGAGTTGATCAACCGGGGCGAGTCCCCACTCGATAAGGATGAGCCGGAACTGGGTGATCTGATCTCAAAGGTCGTCTCTGGAGGGAAATTTGAATGCACTGCAGATTTTTCAAGAATTGCAGAGTGCGATGCCATCTGCCTTGCCATACAGACGCCGTTTGCCAATCCAAAAGATCTCATCCCGGACTTTGGACCTTTGCAGGAGGGACTCAGGCAGACAGGGAAGTACCTCTCAGAAGGTGCCCTTGTCGTCCTTGAGTCCACCATCACCCCGGGCACGACCACAGGCATGGCACGGGAGATACTCGAAGGGGAATCCGGCCTCCGTGCAGGCGAGGACTTTGCACTCGCCCATGCCCCGGAGCGGGTAATGGTTGGCAGGCTCCTGAAGAATATCCGGGAGCACGACCGGATTGTCGGTGGGATTGATGATCCAAGTACCCGGCGCGCTATTGAACTGTACATTCCTGTGCTGACCACCGGTAGCATCATCCCGATGACGGCAACCGCGGCTGAGGTGACAAAGACTGCAGAAAACGCATTCCGAGACCTCCAGATAGCAGCAGCAAATCAGCTCGCACTCCACTGTGAGGCGATGGGTGTCAATGTCTATGATGTCCGGAAAGGTATCGATTCACTGAAAGGAGAGGGGATCACTCGGGCAATCCTCTGGCCTGGTGCCGGGGTCGGGGGCCACTGCCTGACAAAAGACACCTGGCACCTTGAGCGGGGTGCTCAGCAGCTCGGCGGCGAGCTCTGGTATCCCCACGGCCAGCATTCGATCTTCGGGGTTGCCCGGGCGATCAACGACTTCATGCCATCCCACATGGCACAGCTGACAAGAGATGCGCAGGATCGTGCAGGGATAGATGTTGCCGAATCGCATATTGCCCTCCTTGGCTGGGCGTTCATCAACGACTCGGGTGATGCCCGAAATACCCCGTCTGAACCATTCTATAATGAGATGGAGGGGTATGGTGCAGGCATGATGGTGCATGATCCGTTTGTTGCAGATGATGAAGCAGGCGTTCCGATAGAAGACAATCTGGATACCGTTCTCCGCGATGCAGATACGATCGTCATCTTCACCGGCCATTCTGAATACCGGAATCTTGATCCTCTAACCGTGAAGTGGCTCTCAGGGGAAGACCACCCGGTGATCGTTGATGGGCGCAATACAATCGATCCCGACTCATTCATCAACGCCGGGTTCATCTATAAGGGGATCGGCCGGGGCGATAAGAACAACCATACGGTGATCTGATTGATACCGATTGCACAACCTGACCTTGGGGATGAAGAGGTCGAAGCAGCCACAGCGGTGATCCGATCCGGCATGCTCGCCTCAGGCCCGAAGGTGGCTGCATTTGAAGAGGCATTTGCCGGATACTGCAGCACACAACATGCCATCGCAACCTCAAACGGAACCACATCGCTTCATGCCGGGATGCTCGCCGCCGGGATCGGACCCGGCGATGAGGTGATCGTCCCTGCCTTCACCTTCTTTGCCACCGCCAGCAGTGTTTTGATGTGCGGAGCAACTCCTGTCTTTGCGGATGTTGATCCAATAACCTTCACCATCGATCCTATATCGGTGGCAGAGGTGATCACACAAAAAACAAAAGCGGTGATGGGGGTTCACCTTTTTGGACAGCCATTTGATCTCAATGCACTCCAGGAGATCTGCTCTGACCACACACTCATGCTCTTCGAGGATGCCGCCCAGGCGCATGGGGCTGAGTATCAGGGGCGGAGGGCAGGAAGCTTTGGAACATTTGGCTCCTTCTCCTTCTATCCGACAAAAAATATGACGACCGGAGAGGGTGGGATGATCACAACAAATGATCCGGAGATCGCACGCAAGGCACGGCTTTATGCAAATCATGGCCAGAGCGAGAAGTATCTCCATACCCTGATCGGCTACAACTACCGGATGACCAATATCGCAGCAGCTATCGGGCTGGTGCAACTTGGCAGGCTCGAACAGTACACTGATCGACGAAGGGAAAACGCTAGGTACTATGATACTCATATCAGAGTCCCCGGCATCATCACCCCCGCAGTGATGCCCGGAGTCCGGCATGTGTACCATCAGTATGTCATCCGGGTGACTGATGAGCGCCCCCTCTCAAGGGATGACCTGATGGTGTATCTCAAAGATAACGGCATCGGAACCGCGGTTCATTATCCGATTGCACTCCCTGATCAGCCGGTCTTTGCCGACTACAAGACAAAATGCCCGGTTGCCCGGACTCTCGCAAAGAGCGTACTCAGTCTTCCGGTACATCCACGGATCACAATGAAGGAATGCGAGATGGTATGCCATGCTCTTAATAAAATCACCGGATGACACCACATCCCGCGAGCTTTCAGAGCATCATTTTTACCTATCAAAATCGTAGATATATCAGATGTGCGGCATTGCAGGGCAGTTTGTCATAGATGGGGATCAGATCGACTCTGATCTCCTCCACCGGATGTCCGCAACCCTCGCCCATAGGGGTCCGGACGGTGATGGAATCTATATCAGTGACCGTATCGGTCTTACCCACCGCCGCCTTGCCATCATCGATCTCTCCGGGGCTGGGCATCAACCAATGTCAAATGCCGAAGAGACCCTCTGGATCGTCTATAATGGCGAGATCTATAATTATAAGGAACTCAGGGAAGAACTGAAGAATCTCGGATACATATTCCGTTCAGAATCTGATACCGAGGTTATCCTCCATGCATATGCAGCGTGGGGCAAGGAGTGCCTCTCCCGATTCAATGGAATGTGGGCATTTGCACTCTGGGATAATATGAAAGGAGAGCTCTTCTGCTCGCGGGACCGCCTCGGGATTAAGCCATTCTATTATGCCGTCAACAATGGATCGTTCTTCTTCGCCTCCGAGATTAAGGGACTGCGGGAGAACCCCGCAATAGGGAGACGGCCAAATGAGGCGAGGCTCTCTGATTTTCTTGCATGGAGTCTAGCCGATCATACAGATGAGACTTTCTTTGACGGTATCTTCCAGCTCCTCCCCGGCCATGCCATGACAGTGACAGCAGAGGGTGTCGGGGAACCGGCGGCATACTGGAATCTCTCGATGAACCCTGCATTGCAATCGAGAGAGATACATGATGAGGAGGCGGCCGGGGGTTTCCTCGATCTTATGACCGATGCGATCAGGGTACATCTCAGATCAGATGTACCGGTTGGCACATGCCTTTCAGGGGGTCTTGACTCATCGACACTGACTGTATTGATCAACAGGATTCTGAATGAAGAGGACCCGGAAAAAGGAAATAAACTCCAGAATACATTCTCTGCCTGCTTCTCTGACAAACGGTTCGATGAGAGCGAGTATATCGATATAATTGCAGAGGATACAGAGGTGAAATCACATCCAACCTATCCCGGAACAGAGACCATCTGGGAGGATCTCGATCACCTCCTCTCCAGCAACGACGAGCCGTTCGCCAGTCTCACCATCTACTCCCAGTACTGTGTCATGCGTGAAGCAAGTAAGCGGGTCAAGGTCGTCCTCGATGGGCAGGGGGCAGATGAGCTGCTCGGTGGGTATATCGCCTACCATGTTCCGCATATCCGTGGTCTTCTTCAGGCGAAACGTCCTCTTCTGGCTCTTTCCGAATTATTTGGTATTCTCCGCCATCACAGGAGCTTCTTCTGGTCTGCTCTCCACCAGGTTCTGGTTAGAAAGAAACGTCGTGGTCTGATCTGCAATGTACGTCCTGATCCCCTGCCCCGATATCAGGGGACACTTGGCGAAACGCTGCTTGTCGATCTCACCCGTGCCAATCTCCCGTACATGCTCCATTGGGAAGACAGAACCTCAATGGCCTTCTCCATCGAATCCCGGGTTCCATTCCTCGACTATCGTATCGTCGAATATCTTGCATCCCTTCCCGAGGATCAGAAGATCAGAAACGGCATAACAAAGTACATCCTACGAAAGGCAACAAAAGGCCTCCTCCCAGAGGCGATCAGATGCCGGATGGATAAACGGGGCTTCTCAACACCCGAGGAGATCTGGATGAGGGGGGCGATGCAGCCCGGCATCCTTGCGATCCTCACCTCCCCTTCATTCGCCCAACGCCCCTACTGGAATGCAGATGAGGTGCTTGCAAGCTATCGTGAGTTTGTTGATGGACGCTCTTCCTATTCGGGGGAGATCTGGCGGATCATCTGCACCGAACTCTGGCTCAGACGGTCTATCGACACGCCCGGACAGGGAATAAAAGGAAAAGGATATTTGATTAAAGAAATAAATTAATAATTTCTTGTTTCGTCATATTGTTATGGTCTGCGATATCATGGAAGATACTATTTAATGTTCGTTTTTGTTGTTCTTTTCGGAATGGAATGATAATAATATGATTTCCCCGTTCGGTTTTTTTAGCCATCTTGATGTGACTTCCGCGTTGTTGGACAAAAGAATAGCCAAGTGTTGTTAGGACTCTGATGATATCCGTGCTGCTAACAACCGGAAGATGTGGCAACGTGATGCACCTGGTGTATGGTCCGGGTCTCTATCGTGATCTGTTCGTCAGGCTTTATTTCATCTTCAAAATATAACAGTACGGCTTCTTCAATGTTTTTCAGCAGCTCTTCGAATGTTTTTCCATCGGTAAAAATACTAAATCCGATAGCGCAGGCTGACCAGTATCCATCTTCACAGGTAGTTTCAAATAGCACCAGCATACAACATTCTCCGGTTTAGATTATGGAATCTGTATGATAAAAAAGCTTGTGAAGATATTGTTCCATACGGATCTGTTTATCAAAGGCGTATGAAGGTTTGCGGATTTTTAATAAGATGAGTCGGCAGTTTCGCCATCACTCCTTGAACCCTGCAAAAGCCTCTTGAGAACCGCTTTTTACCTCCCCTTCATGAATCCACGCCACATCGGTACTTCATCACCCCCCATTACAGAGACTCAGTATCTCCTTCATCCTCCCTGTCTCAACGGACGGCTTCGTCGACTCAAGCCAGAGATAGAAACCCACCCGCCCGGGGGTGAGGCGTTCAAACTTGAACCCCCCGGACTTCTCAGGCACCATCTTATAGTACATCCGTTTCTTTTTCGGTCTGAGGTAGATGACCGGTGAGAGTTCGGGGAGATCGACGGCAAGGACCGCCTTTGAGTAGTTCTGCATCAGATCATGATAATCGAGGACAGAACTCTTCACCCGGAGCCCATAATCCTGAATAAGAGCCTTCTGCGCAGATGGGATCAGTGCACCACAGATGATCTTCTTGACAAGCGGTGAGATGTCCGGATCCGCAAGCGTCTCCTCAGGTGTCTTCTGCCTGGAAGCAGCCAGATTCAGGCGGGAGAGGGCAATATCATGGAAATATCGGTAATCGAAGGGGCGGGCCCTGAGCGAGAGTGCACTGATCAGCTTCGGGTTGTTGGCTGCTTTTCGTGGGAACGGTGCAAGGCGGATGGAGCGGAGCGATGCCTTCAGATCCTCACAGCTGTGTGTCCCGACATAAGCATTCTCCTTCTCTCTGCAGAGCCTCTTGACAACCTGGGTATTTGAGATGTCAACTGATGAGAAGAGGATAAACTCCACCGTCTCCTGCCTGAAGAGATAGCCGAAGAGCTTCTTTTTGTACTTAATCTCAGCCTCAAGATCCTTGAGATCCGCGGGAGAGGTGACGATCTCGGCGAACGAGACCTTGTTGTTATCATCTATCAGGAGGAGATCCACCTCGGCGAGATCCTGGCCATTGCCTCTGACCCGGATATCCCCTTTCTCGGCATAATAGATGCCGTTCTGGCCGAGTGCCAGGCGAACCGGCCTCCGGGGGGCATCTGCCCCCTTCTTCACAATCTTCTTGATCGATTCGGTATCCGCTGCAATATCAAGGAGGAGTTCATAGATGAGGGCTTCATACCAGTACCCCTCCACCGTCCGCATCTCCATGATATCCTCTGAGAAGAGCTTCTGGTTATCACCCTTCTTCAGATGGCGGAGGGCCCGTATGGCCAGAGCCCGGCTCGGCTCAAATCTGGCGCAGTTATCCTCTATCCAGTTCAGCACCCGCTTGTTCCTCCAATTATATGTATCACCTTATTTTATTGTAGTACCAGTATTCGTCGGGTCAGGCTCTTATGCACCCGTTGGTCGAAGGCATGGATGATATCAAAGTATTCTGATGCGGCAGATGAGATGTCACGGTGGGTTACAACCACGGCCCTCCCTCCTCTCCTGAGTACGCGTCGTATCTCTGATAACGAGGCATCATAGAGCCGCTCAAGGCTCGATGCACCGATTGCGGTTGACTGCCCGTACGGGAGATCGGTTCCAATAGCATCAACCGCACCATCCCCTATCGGGAGCTGGCATGTATCAGCACGGAAACACACCGCATCGCGGATATTATTACAGAACCCATCGATCATCTTTGGATCGATATCAGATCCGACTGTCCGTGCCCCGATAAGTTCTGCTTCGAGAAGAATCCCTCCTGTTCCACAGAATGGATCATAGAATATCTCATCGGGCCTGACATGGGTGAGATTCACCATGGCACGGGCCATGAGTGGCATCATCACACCGGGATGAAAGAAAGGACGCCTCATCGGATTACGGTACGCATAGGAGCCGCGTTCAATCCGGTGAATAACCCTCCCAAGATAGCATGTACCATCTGAGAAGATGGCACGATACTCTTCCTGCGGGTTGTTCAGTGAGACATCTCCGGTGATCAGATCTCCCATCATCCGCTCAAGATCCCCCTTCCCTGCAGGAAGAACTGAAGGGTGTACCCGCTTCACACGGCAGGCAAATGACCTTTCCGTAGATAGGGAGAGATCAGAGAGGAGGGATCGAAATGAGATCAGATCCGTTTCGCACTCCCCCAGGTACTCCATGACAAGATGTGTCTGGGCAAGCCTGGATACCTCTCCGGGACATGGACAGTCTGCCACTGCAACCTGCGGTGCAGATGCCGTAATTGTTCCAAGACACTCTATCTCAGCGAGGGGAATGCCGGGGTGTTCACCAGAGAGTTCAAAGAGGAGTTTCATCCCGGTTATACTTTGGTATGGAAGATGAAATACCTGCGCAAAAGAAATACGACGGAAGGGTGGCTCATCGCCCCATTACCTTCTCAAAGAAGCCCTTCTTCGTCTTCGAGGTGGATCCCTTCCCCTCTGCTCCAATCTCGATCTCACGGATCTTCTCATAAAGCTCTCTGAGATCGCCATCGAGGCTCTTTGGGGTCACCACAACGACCCGGACGAGGAGGTCCCCGGGCCTGCCCCGCCGCCGGACACCCTCCCCTGGGATTCGGAGTGCGGTTCCATACTGGATACCCGGTGGGATCTTCAGGCTTACCTTCCGGCTGTCGATCGTCTCGATCTCGACCTCCGATCCAAGGGCTGCCTGTGCCGGTGAGACTTCAACCCCGGTCTCAAGATTATCTCCCTTCCGGTCAAACCGTGTATCCGGCTCCACCAGTATCTCAATATAGAGATCCCCGGCTGGTGCACCAAAGTCGCCTGCCTCGCCGTACCCGTCCATCTTCAGGCGCATTCCTGTCTCGACACCAGCCGGAATATGGACTGTCACCGTCCTCTGAACCTGTGTATGGCCACTTCCGCTACATGAGGTGCAGGTCTCCTCAGGAATCTTTCCTCGTCCGCCACATTCTGTACAGGTGGTCATCCTGACGAACTGGCCAAAGAGCGACTGGCTGACAGATCGCATCTGACCGCTCCCTCCGCATCGTGCACAGGTCTTCACCCGCTTGTTGGCGCTTCCACTGCCGTCACAGGCAGGGCATGGCTCGGCATGCATCACCCTGATGTCCCGGTCTATTCCAAAGACCGCATCGCGAAGAGAGACCGAGACCCGCATCAGGAGATCAGATCCTCGCTGGGGACCGCCCCGCTGCCCTCTCCCTCCAAAAAAGGAGTCGAATATGTCTCCAAAGCCGGCAAAGTCTGATGAGAAGCCATACCCTGCCCCGCCAGCCCCACTATAACTGCCTTTTGAGGCATTGGTATATGCCTCATGGCCGAGCTGGTCATACTGGCGCCGCTTCTCAGTATCGGAGAGGATGCTGTATGCCTCATTGATCTTCTTGAACCGATCCTCTGCACCCTCATCCTTGCAGACATCCGGATGATATTTCCGGGCAAGGTTGCGGTAGGCTTTCTTTATATCCTTCTCCGATGCGTTTTTGGGAACGCCGAGGGTTTCATAGTAGCTCTCCGCAACCATCCGACTCACTCTTTCTTGACTTCGTAGTCGGCATCAACGACGGTATCGTCCTGTGCGGGTTCTGCCCCCTCACCGGCTGCCTGAGCCTCTTCAGTTGCCTTCTGGTAAAGCTTGGTTGAGACTGTGTAGACTGCCTCCTGCAGGGCATCCATCTTCTCTTTGATGACGACGGTATCATCACCTTCAAGTGCTGTCCGGAGACCCGCAACCGCCTCTTCAATAGCAGTTTTGTCAGCCTCCTCAATCTTGTCTCCGCTCTCTTTGATCAGCTTCTCTGCGCTGTATGCAGCCATATCAGCGTTGTTGCGGATCTCGATCTCCTCACGCTTCTTCTTGTCCTCCTCCTCGTAGAGTTTGGCGTCGTTGACCATCTTCTCGATCTCGTCCTTATCAAGATCTTTCTTGCCATGGATGGTGATCGACTGCTCTTTGCCTGAACCGAGATCCTTGGCTGAGACATGAACGATACCATTGGCATCGATATCAAACGTAACCTCGATCTGTGGTATACCCCGTGGTGCAGGGGGGATACCGGTCAGCTGGAACCTGCCGAGTGAGAAGTTATCGCGTGCAAACTGCCGCTCACCCTGGACGACATGGATCTCGACACTCGTCTGCCCGTCTGCAGCAGTGGAGAAGATCTGGCTCTTCCGTGTCGGGATGGTGGTGTTGCGCTCGATTACTGCGGTTGCGATATTGCCGAGGGTCTCGATCCCAAGCGTAAGCGGTGTCACATCAAGGAGGACGACATCCTTTGCCTCACCGGTCAGGACTGCACCCTGGATGGCGGCACCAAGGCCGACACACTCGTCGGGGTTGATCCCCTTGTCCGGCTCCTTTCCAAGGATCTTCCGTACCGTCTCGACGACGAGGGGTACCCTGGTCGATCCGCCGACGAGGAGGACATGGTTGAGATCCTTTGCATTGATGCCTGCATCCTTGACCGCCTGTTTCACCGGTTCAACCGTCTTCTCGACGAGATCACCGATCAGCTGCTCGAACTTTGCACGGGTCAGGTCAATATCGAGGAACTTCGGACCCGAGTCGGTGGATGTGATGTAGGGGAGGTTGATATTCGTCTTCTGAAGCGTGGAGAGTTCGATCTTCGCCCTCTCTGCCGCATCCTTCAGGCGCTGCAGGGCGACCGGGTCCTTTTTGAGATCGATCCCCTCTTTCTTCTTAAAGTCATCGACAAGATAATCGATGATCCGGTCATCGAAGTCATCGCCGCCGAGGTGGTTGATCCCGGTCGTTGCAAGGACCTCAAAGACACCATCGCCGAGGGTCAGGATCGAGACATCAAATGTTCCGCCGCCAAGGTCATAGACGAGGATCGTCGATTCGCCTTCCTTGTCAAGACCATAGGCAAGGGAGCTGGCTGTTGGTTCGTTGATGATCCTGAGAACCTCCAGTCCTGCGATTCTTCCTGCATCCTTCGTCGCCTGCCTCTGTGCGTCATTGAAGTATGCCGGGACGGTAATGACCGCCTTTGTGATCTTCTCTCCAAGATATGCTTCTGCATCAATCTTCAGTTTCTGAAGGATCATCGCAGAGATCTCCTGTGGAGAGTACTTTTTGTCATCGATGGCGACGGTGTAATTTGTTCCCATCTGCCGCTTAATGGATGCAATTGTGCGTCCCGGATTTGTCACAGCCTGGCGCTTGGCGACACTTCCGACAAGACGCTCACCATCTTTTGAGAATGCAACAACGGAGGGGGTTGTCCGGGCACCCTCTGAATTTGGGATCACCTTCGGTTCCCCACCCTCCATGATCGCCATACATGAGTTCGTCGTTCCAAGATCAATTCCGAGGATTTTTTCTTTCGCCATAATAATTCACCTTATTGTTTATTTCCTTTTGAGACCGCCACTTTGGCGCATCGGATTACTTTGTCATGCATACAGTACCCACGGCAGACCTCATCGAGGACAACCCCTTCGTCCTTCTCAGATGGCAGATATGCTATCGCCTCATGCTTCTCCGGATCAAAGGGGGAGTCCTCACTTCTGATCGGGGTGATGCCGTTTCGTTCCAGGACGGAGAGGAAGAGCTTATGAATCTGCACAAGCCCTTCCCTGAGATCGGCGTCATCCGCCTTCAGTGCCCGTTCAAAGTTGTCGAGGACATCGAGGATCTCAAGGGCAAACCTCTCGTTTGCGAACTGAATGATCCGTTCCTGGTCCCGGGCGGATCGCTTTCTGTAATTGTCAAAGTCAGCAGCAAGACGGAGGTATTTCCCATAGAGCTCGTCATACTCCTCTCTGGTAACCTCAGTGGATACCTGATCGTTTCTCTCAGTACCTTCTTCGATAACAATCCCTTCCTGTCTGTCCTTTGTCTCATCCTCCATAGATGATCACATCAACGTGTTACAGTACCTATTGCAATGTAGTTCTATATAATATTAACCCTTACCTGATGTAAGTGCCCCCTCAGGCTGAGGGATGCATCCAGACGGTATTTATGGGGTTTTAACGATCAACGGAAGTCATATCCTCCTCTGATATCTTCTATCTCCTCTCACTGTGGATATCACCCTATGAAAGAGGCGCATACTCCGGAAGCGATCCGGATCTGATAATGGGTGCTTCTATTATACGTGAGGATCAATAGATCTGGTATGACGACAGCTCTCCTCTCTGTCTTTGACAAGACTGGTATCATTGCATTTGCCGAGTCTCTTCATGCACGGGGTGTCACCATCCTGAGCTCGGGAGGGACGGGAAAGGCACTCGCTGAAGCAGGTATCCCTTTCACTGAAGTCTCGGCATACACCGGCTCCCCTGAGATGATGGACGGACGCGTCAAGACGCTCCATCCAAAGATTCATGGCGGCCTCCTCGGACGGCGTGGTATCGATGATGCCGTCATGGCACAACATAACATCCCCGGGATTGATATCCTCTGTGTGAACCTCTATCCGTTTGAGGCGATGGCAGCAAAGAATCTCCCCCTCTCCGAACTCGTCGAGTTTATCGATATCGGCGGCCCTGCGATGATCCGGGCTGCTGCCAAGAACTACCGTGATGTGGCAGTCATTACGGATCCATCAGACTACGGAAGAGTCCTGGATGCACTCGGCCAGGGCGGCATACCCGATGAGATTCGCTTCTCCCTTGCAAAAAAGGCATTTGCACGGACTGCCGCCTATGACGCCGCGATAAGCAACCATCTCTCCGGGATCGACAGCACCTTCCCTGAGACACTCACCGTCCAGTTCTCAGGCGGCCGTCAGCTCAGGTATGGTGAAAATCCCCATCAGCAGGCGGCAGTCTATGGAGATGCCGGGATCGCCGGTGCAGTGCCGGTGCAGGGCAAGCAGATGTCCTATAACAATTACCTTGACGTCCATGCCGCCGTCGGCCTTCTGCGGGAATTTGACGAGATCTGTACCGTCATCGTCAAGCACAACAATCCCTGCGGAGTTGCTACGGGAACGACGCTCCTTGACTCATATATCCGGGCCCGCGACGTCGATCCGGTCTCAGCATATGGATCGGTCATCGCGATGAACCAGGAGATCGGCGCTGATGTGGCAGAAGCGATCTGCAGTACCTTTGTTGAGGTTGTCATCGCCCCCTCGTACTCGGAGGAGGCACTTGCTATGATGGAGGCGAAGGAGAATATGCGGATACTCATCCTCCCAGCACCATCTCTCGCCGATGAGATCCGGTCGATCGACGGCGGGATGCTCTATCTGCGGACCCCCCCGTACCGTGAGCACTGGCAGGTCGTCTCCGAACGGGAGCCGACGGCTGCTGAACTTGATGCGATGCGGCTTGCCTGGCGGGTCTGCAAGCATACCAAGAGCAACACCATCATCTTTGCTGACCAGAAAGAGACACTCGGTATTGGAGCCGGCCAGATGAGCAGGGTTGATGCGGCGAAGATTGCCATCGACAAGGCACGAAAGCCGCTCAATGGATCTGTTGCCGCATCCGATGCCTTCCTGCCGTTCCCTGATACCCTTGAGGTTGCCGCCGATGCCGGCGCGACTGCACTTGTCCAGCCCGGCGGCTCCATCCGTGATGCAGAGGTGATCGCCGAGGCAAACAGGCGGAATATGGCGATGGTCTTCACCGGGGTCCGACACTTCAGGCATTGAAAAGGTAATGTAAAATATCCTTGACACCTATCGTATGATATGGATATTGGAAAAATCGTAACCTCTTCTTTTTATTATGCAAAAGATGGCCTCATCGGCCACTGGCGTCGCTGGTTCATCCTCATCATCGGGACATTGATCTTCCCAATCCTCTATGGATATACCGTCCGGGTGATGCAGGGTAACGACATGGCACCAGAGGTGGAGGGGTACCTGAGCCTCTTCGTCGATGGTCTGAAACTCTTTCTGATTCAGATCATCTATGGAGTTCCGGCGATCATTCTCACCATAGCGACTGTGGCAAGTGCTCTCTCATTTGATGGCCCCGTCTTCTCATCATCAGTCGCCTTCACACCAGGTCTGGCTACTGCCGGTTTGTTGCTTGCCCTGATCATCTACCTGATCGCCTATACGCTCATCCTCCCCATGGCACTCGTATCATTTGCACGGAGCGGCCGCATTGGTGAGGCGTTCCATTTCAGTAAGATTCTTGCAATCATCCGCTCTATCGGGTGGATAGAGTATATCCTTGCACTCCTCATCCTCTTTGTCATTATGGCAGGGATCAGTGTTGCAATTCAGATTCTCTCATTCATCGGCTTCATTATTCCGTTCTTTTACATTTTCACGATGGTTCTGAGCTTTGCCATATCGCCTGCAGTCTCAATCTTCCATGCCCGATATATACGTGGGATCTATCTGCATGGGAAGGCTGATCAGAAAACCATCTGAAACTCTTATATTTTAATTTAATTATTTATTTTAACCCTGATCTCGATATCTTCCCTTCTTATCTTTTTGTTCGAGGAAATACCTCATTCTATGAAGATTATATGGGGAAAATATAAATACAAAGAAGTTTACAAATCTGCGTACCACAGAGGTGGTCATTATGGAATATGGTCAAATGCTAGGTGACTCTTTTGAGTATGTGAAGGAAGGGCTGGTTGGTAAGTGGATGAAATGGATTCTTCTTATCGTCTCGACCATCATCTTCCCTCTTCTGTACGGATATATTGTCAGGGTATACAGGGCCGAGGGTCCTGCCCCGGAGCTTGAGGACTGGGGAGGTCTCTTCATCGATGGGATCAAGCTCCTGATAATCAATATCATCTACGTCATACCTGTCTTCATTGTCGCCCTGATCTTCGGGGTCGGTGCAGCACTTACAGGTATGGCAATGGGAACCCCAAATGCTGCAATGGCAGGAGGGGCAATGATTGGCCTCCTCGCTGTTATGATCGTTTTTATCATCATCGGACTGATTATGCCCTTTGGATGGATTCGGTTTGCACGCACCGGATCGATTGGGGAGGCATTCAACTTCAGTGCCATCTTCGGCCACATCGGAAAGATCGGCTGGGTCGAGTATATCATCGCACTGCTCATTCTTGCAGTTGTCATCACTGTCGTTCAGTTCGTCCTTGGTATCATCCCGGTTCTTGGCTTGTTCCTTCTCTTCATCCTTGCTCCGGCATTTGCCATCTTCTCGGCACGGTATCTTACAATAATCTATGACAGTGTCCCTGCATAAGCGGGAATACTCTCTTCTTTTTATTCTGCTGTGCAGACATCACCTATTAAATAATCTCAGCCCCAAAGTGTAATTGGTGCTTTCCACTATGAGGGATTGCTTTATTTGTTAATCGGCCACGTATTTTGGATACGACCCTGCGTGATGGTGAACAGACACCAGGGGTATCGCTCAAGCCTGAAGATAAGCTGAGTATTGCAACACTCCTCTCTGACATCGGTGTTGATGTCATCGAGGTCGGCTCTGCCGCGGCATCTGATGGTGAACGAGAGTCTCTCCGGCTCATATCGGATGCAGGTCTGAAGGCAGAGATCTGTACATTCGTTCGCGGAGTGAAGCTTGATATAGACTATGCCGCAGATTATGGTGCAGATTCCGTACATCTCGTCATCCCTGTCTCTGATCTTCATATCGAGAAGAAGCTGAGGAAGGATCGTGAGTATGTCACGAAGATGGCATGGGATTCTGTTGAATATGCAAAGGATCGCGGTCTGATCGTTGAGCTCTCGGGGGAGGATGCATCACGGGCTGACCCGGCATATCTTCTGGATCTTTATTCAGGTGGCGTTGATCGGGGTGCAGACCGCCTCTGCTTCTGTGATACCGTTGGTGTGCTCACACCGGAGCGGGCCATGGAGCTCTTACCGCAGTACTGTATCGCCCCCCTCTCCATCCATTGCCATAATGACCTTGGAATGGGGCTTGCAACGACGCTTGCCGGACTGAAGGCCGGGGCGACATGTGCGCATGTCACGGTAAACGGTCTTGGAGAGCGGGCAGGCAATACTCCCCTGGAGGATCTTGTGATGTCGCTTGAGGTGCTGTATGGTCTCGATACCGGGATCAATACTGAGAAGATCTATCATCTCTCCACCCTCGTCTCACGGATGACCCGGGTTCCGCTCCCCACGAACAAATCGATCGTTGGTGAGATGGCATTTACTCATGAGAGTGGCATCCATGCGCATGGTATCCTTCGTGACTCGGCGACCTATGAGCCTATCAGCCCTGAGATGGTCGGGAGGAAGCGTCGGATTCTGCTTGGAAAACACTCAGGGAGTGCGTCAGTTGAAGCGGCCCTCTCCGAGATGGGGTACATCACCGAGCCGAGACAGCTCCAGGAGATCGTCGCACGGGTCAAGAAACTTGGCGATGATGGCAAACGGGTGACCGACTCGGATCTCCATGCCATCGCCGAGGCGGTCCTTGACATCTCCTGTACTCCTGTCATCAGGATGAAACAGTACACGACAGTCTCAGGAAACAGTGTCATGCCGACGGCCTCAGTGACCCTCCTTGTCAACGGCGATGAGATCACGCAGGCATCGACCGGTGCAGGCCCTGTTGACGCGGTCATAATGGCACTTCGGAAGGCTGTGCAGGATGTGGGTGATATCACCCTTGAGGAGTATCATGTCGATGCCATCTATGGCGGAACTGATGCCCTTGTCGATGTGACCGTCACATTACGCAAGGACGGAGAATTGATTACCTCCCGCGGCGCACGGACAGATATTGTCATGGCGTCTGTGGAGGCCATGATATCAGGAATGAACAGGTTATTGAGGAAGAGAGATGAAGACCGGGGCAAAATTACTGGTTGAAGGACTGATACAGCAGGGAGTGACGACCATCTTTGGATACCCCGGCGGCGTAGTGCTCCCCCTCTATGACGAGCTCTATGACTCCCCCCTCCGGCATATCCTGGTCCGGCATGAACAGGCGGCTGCACATGCGGCTGACGGGTACGCACGAGCCTCCGGTAGGACAGGGGTATGCCTTGCAACATCAGGTCCAGGGGCCTGCAACCTCGTTACAGGTATTGCAACAGCATATATGGACTCTGTTCCGGTGGTTGCACTCACCGGGCAGGTGCCAACCTCCATGCTCGGGAATGATGCCTTCCAGGAGTCTGATATCACCGGTATCACGATGCCGGTGACCAAACACAATTATCTTGTCAAACGTGTTGAGGATCTCAACGGCATCGTCAGAGAGGCATTTCATATCGCCGGAACCGGACGACAGGGCCCCGTCCTGATTGACATCCCAAAAGATGTCCTGACGAACCAGGCGCCTGAGCCCGGACCTCCTGAGGAGATTATCCGGAGAGGGTATAATCCGACCCTGAAGGGCCATCTCCGGCAGATCGAGAAGGCACTCTCTCTCATTGCAGAGGCAGAGCGGCCGATCATCTATGCCGGTGGTGGTGTCATCGCCTCCGATGCATCGGCTGAGCTGATCAGGTTTTCCGAGATGACCGGTATTCCGGTGACGACGACCCTGATGGGGATCGGTTCCCTCCCATGCGATCATCCGCTCAATCTCGGCATGCTCGGGATGCACGGTACCCGCTCTGCCAATTACGCGATCACCGAGTCTGATCTCCTCATCGCAATCGGTGCACGATTCGATGATCGGGTCACCGGAAGGATCGAGTCATTTGCTCCAAATGCAGGCGTCATCCATATTGATATCGACCCGGCGGAGATCGGGAAGAATAAGAAGGTCGATGTGCCGATCGTCGGAGACTGCCGCTCTATCCTGACATGCCTCATCGATCGCCTCCCGCAGAAGAAGCAGAGGGCGGCCTGGGATGAAAAATACAATCATTGGAAGGTGACCTATCCGATGTCCGTTCCGGATGACGGGCTCCTCAGGCCGCAGATGATCATACGTACCCTCTCCGACCTCCTGGATGGAGAGGGGATCATCGTCTCCGAGGTCGGTCAGAACCAGATGTGGACCGCCCAGCACTTCTGTTTCAAACATCCAAGGACCTGGATCACCTCCGGAGGTCTTGGAACGATGGGCTATGGCTTCCCTGCCGCAATCGGTGCCCATTTCGCACGTCCGGATCTCCCGGTCTTTGATATCGCAGGCGATGGCAGCATCCAGATGAATATTCAGGAGCTTGGAACGGTTGCCCAGTATGATATCCCGGTCAAGATTGTTATTTTGAATAACATGTACCTCGGTATGGTCCGGCAATGGCAGGAGCTCTTCTATGACCGGAGGTATTCGTATACGGAACTGCCTGAGATCGACTTCGTCGGAATCGCACGTGCCTATGGTATCGACGGGATGCGGGTCGACTCGGCAGACGGGGTGAGAGAGGCACTGACGACCGCCATCGACACCGATGGTGCATATGTTCTTGATTTCAGGATCGCCCGTGAAGAGAATGTCTTCCCGATGGTTCCGGCAGGTGCTGCCATCAATGAGATGATTGGAGGCCAGCAGAAATGAAGATCCATACCCTCTCAATCCTTGTTGAGAACCGTGCCGGTGTCCTCTCCAGGGTCTCCGGGATGTTCTCACGGCGTGGGTTCAACATAGAGAGCCTTGCCGTCGGTACCTGTGAGCAGCCTGAGATGAGCCGGATCACCATCACCGTCAGGGGTGATGATACCGTCATCGAGCAGGTCAAAAAACAGTTGAATAAACTCATCGATGTCATCAAGGTCTCAGACATCACCTATCGGGAGCATGTCAGGCGGGAGCTGGCACTCATCAAGGTTGCTGCGAGCCCGGGGACGACCCGGGCCGAGGTGATGCAGATTGCAGATATCTTCAGGGCGCAGATCATCGATGTCGGGGCAAAGACCCTCGTCCTTCAGGTCGTTGGCGATCCCGACAAGATTGATGCTCTTGAAACACTTCTCAGGCAGTACGGGGTCAAGGAGCTGATTCGTACAGGAACGATCGCCGTCCTCCGCGGGGCAAAGACCTCAGCCGGGGACTGATCCCTCTTTTTATCTTTCGTTTTCCGCTTTATCTGTTGAATCAGATCGAGCATGTTATATGTTACCATGTCACACATTAGCATGATATGTTATTCGGACTGCCTGAACTTACCGTCTATACCGTCGGTGGTGTCGTGCTCATCATCATCATCCTGCTTATCATATGGGGACTTCGATTTCCGGAGGGTGACTGATCATGGCTGATCCTATAACCGTCGGTATCATCATTTTGTACTGTATCGTGCTCATCGGGATTGGAGGATGGGCCTCCCGCAAGATCAATAATACCGAGGATTACATCCTTGCCGGCCGATCGCTTGGATTCTGGGTATTTACCATCCTGATGGTTGCATCTATCTGCAGTGGTATGACTCTTGTCGGGGTATCCGGGTTTGGCTATTCCTCAGGATGGCCGGGGATCTGGGAACAGATTGCTGTCCCGCTTGCTGCTGCCTTCTGTATCACCATCTTCGGGGTGAAGCTTCACCGGGTCGGCCGGGAGAACGGCTATCTCACCCTTGAGGATTACTTTGCACACCGCTTTGAGAGTGCACGGGAGTTGCGTGGCTTATCTGCGATTGCAGGAATCACCGTCTCTCTCATCTACCTCGTCGGCCAGTATACCGCGATCAGTATCGTTCTGGTCTGGCTCTTTGGTATTGAGCACTGGCAGGCCCTGATCATATCGGGTATTATCATTACCGCCTATACCGTCGTCGGGGGTCTTTATGCCGTCTCATGGACGACGCTCCTCCAGGGGGGTCTGCTGATCGCAGGTGTCATCGGGATTACCCCATTCCTGATAGCAAAAGCCGGCGGCCTGACGCATATCAACCAGGTTCTTGCGGGTATCGATCCAAATTTCGTCCAGCCCTGGTTCCCCTCGCCCGTCTATGCCCCGTATGCCTTTGCAACACCGGAGTTCCTCCTCTCATTCGGGCTTCTTCTCACTGTGGGTCTTGCCTGTGCTCCGCATGTCATCAATAATGTCCTTGCTGCACGGGAGACGACATACTTCAAATGGGCTCCGCTCATTGCGTTCCTCGTCTACCTGGTTGTCATGTTCCTTGTGAAATTTGCTGGATTTGCCGTCCGCGTCCTTGTAGAGGAAGGGACGCTCGTCCTTCCTGATGCTGTAAACGCGCAGGACTTTGCGTTTATGTATGGTGTTGAGTTTGCAGCTCCAAACGTCTTTGTATGGGGTATCTTTGCCGTCATCGTCCTTGCAGCGGTGATGTCGACGACCGATCGTCTGATGCTCACCATCGGAACGATGTTTTCATGGGATATATACAAAAACATCCTTCATCCTGATGCACCGGATGCGAAGGTCCTGCGGATTTCTAAGATATCTGTCTTCCTCGCCGCCGGTATCTCGCTTCTTCTTGCGATCAACCCGCCTGAGATGCTTGCCTGGTTGATCTGGATGGGTATCGGGGTGATGCTCTCAACCTTCGCAGTCCCGATTCTGGCAGGTCTGTACTGGCGGGGGGCGACGACAAAAGGGGCTCTCGCCTCAATGAGCCTTGGACTGATCGGATCTGGTGTCTTTGGATACTACCATCAATTCATCGACAAACTACCGGTCCACTTCAGCCTCTACTCGGTGACACTCGCACTCCTTGCGATGATCATCGTCAGTCTCCTTACAAAGAAGAACAAGCCCGAGGTTCTGGATGCGACGATGACAGGATGGTATATATTTAAAAAGAATTAACATATAAATTTTACCAATCAGTATAAATAGTTATATTTATTTATCCATCCATCATTTCTTTGTTCTACTCCCGGGAGATACCAGGGTACATGGTGGTGACAGGTATAATTGAGAGGGGTATTTCATTTCGATGGCTTCTGTTTGGCATCATTATCGTCATCATTCTGCTGATAACAGGATTCATCCTGAACCTCAATTATCATGCTTCAAAAAATACCCTTGAGGAACATACCCGGGTTCTGAAGGAGAATACAGAGTATAGCCTTATCCAGTCTCTGATCCTTACTGACCAGGGGCTCCGGCTCTTTGATCAGTCCCTTGACTATCGCCTTTGGGGAGAGATGGCGATATTTCTCAGAGCATATGAGGAGAGTAATAGCAACCCTGCAGAGATCGATCTCGAACTATTACAAGAGATGTTTGGTGAAGGCTATGAACTCTATATCATCAACGAGAAGGGTATCATTGAATACACGACCTATCCACCCGATCATCTGCTGGATTTCTCTCTCCAGCCCAATTTTATGAAACGGCTGACCAGTATCCGGATGGGTAGTCGTTTCGTCTCTGACAGGGTTATTCCTGATATCCAGACCGGCCAGTTACGTAAATATGCCTATCATCCAACCCCGGATCATCAGTACATTCTTGAGATCGGCTACATAAATGATGATATCGAAGAGATGCGATCTGCCCTCCTCTATCAGGAAGCCGTGGAAACAATTCTTGAGAATAATCCATATCTGACATCAATCCGGGTTTTCCATTATCTGGGAGGTGAAATTGAAAACCCATCGTACATACCTGAGGAGGAGATAAGCAGGATCATTGCGACAGTCCTTGAGACCGGTGAGGAGTATGTCATCGAGAATCCGGATACAGATACGATCATCAGGTATGTTTTTGTTGATCTCACCGGGAATGACAACCCCCCTGAGATGAACCTCGTCGCTGAACTGACGAGTTTTTCGATTAACCCCCCCAACAACGATCACTTGAGGGTTGAAAACCCTACAACAAACCCAAATTTGCAAAAAAAAATAGGTTACAACCGCC
>NZ_JALJYG010000017.1 GCF_024170505.1 Methanocalculus alkaliphilus | reverse complement strand
CACCCGGACTCATTCCGAACCCGGCAGTTAAGCCCACCTGCGTCGAACACTGTACTGAGGTACGAGAGTCCTCGGGAACTGTTCAACGCTGCCAATACCACTTCTTCTTATTAAAACTACACACAACAGCAGATGCATTGTCGTTTATTCTAATAATTATCATACAAGAGCGGATGCAGTGCTCTTTCCACGTGAAATCTCCTTTTTCCGATCAGAGGATAATAATCTCAACATCATTCTTCTCAGTATCAAAGAGTGCCACGGTCGCCTCGCCATACCGTTCTCCGGAGGCCTCTCCGGGATTGATGAAGAGCGTATCACCGGATCTCCTGACTGATGGCCGATGGGTATGGCCGGTGATGATGATATCAAAACACCCTGATTCAGCAGCGGCTATCAGCGCGAGCGGGTCATCCCCATGCATCATACCGATCCTCTGATCATGAATCGTGAGATCCGCGATACGTCCTGGAATACTGATATTTCCGGCACTTTGGGCGGCCTCTCCGAGGGAGGAGCGATCCCTGTCACAGTTTCCAAAGACGGCCGTCACCGGGCAGGGGAGTGCTGAGAAGAGCAGGAGTGTTTCAGGAGAGGTGATATCCCCGGCATGAAGGAGATGATCGATTTCCAGAGAGGAGAAGAGGCGTATCGCTTCATGGACAGCCGATAGTGTGTCATGCGTATCTGAGATGATTCCGATCTTCATCTACTGATACGTCTGTTTCCGGGACGAGATATCGATATCTCTTCAGGAGGGCTCTTCTCTCAGGGCTCTTATGAAAAAGGGATGAGCGGACAGTCTCTGCCTATCCGATGGGGGTGAAGCCGAGTGAGTAGTTCGTCAGGGCTATCGACTCCCGTGGATCGGTGATGGTGCCCATCATCGCCCTGATACAGTCGATCGTCTCAACGACGACATCCGCCTCCTGGTGTATCGCCTGGAAGAGACAGAGATCATCGCCATCAACGGATATCGATCCTTCAAAGACCCCGTTCTCCCAGAGATCCGATCGCGGTCTCCCGAGATCGTTCATAAACTCCTTCAGCTCAGCGGTCGAGGTGATCCCGGTTGCGGGCCTGACAAGCCCGATTCGTGGATCTGCTGCGATCAGTTCGATGATCCGGTTTCGATCTCCCGGCTTTTTGAGATCCATCTGGACGACGTGCATATGCATCATCGTCGTCGGGACGATGACGGCGGTTGTGACGATATTGATCCCCGGGAGGACCGATCTGACGTCCGGGCCATGGTGGGAGGGGATCGTCACCGGATTGAGGACGATTGCGTCGATCGGGCCACGTTTGATATCTCCGGGATCGCCCCCACGCCGGATCATCGTCGCCCGCACCTTCTTCACCCCGTACTCGTCATCGACAAGTCTGATGATCCGGCAGAGCCCTGTGGTGTTGCAGGAGACGACCCGGACCGCATCTTTGCCGAGTGCTTCGCTATAGTTGCAGGATGATGAGAATGAGACCCCTGCCACTTCGTGATCCTCTCCACCCTGAAAGATGGCCTTGACACCGGCCTTCTCATACAGTGCCCTGTTCTTTGCTCCCATACCGCCGGGGGTTGCATCAATGACGATATCACACCTGGCAAGCATCTCCCCGACCGATCCTGCAACCGCAATACCTGCCTTCTCAAAGGCATCCTTCTTTGTTATATCGGCGATATAGAGGGGAAACCCGCGTGAGGCTGCGACATATGCTTCTGCGGACGGTTTCGTCTTGGAGACGCCGACGATCTCCATATCCGGCTGGCAGGTGACCGCATCGGCGACACGCTTCCCGATGGTTCCATACCCGTTAATGGCAACTCTGATCATAATCAACCATTATTGGGCGAGTGATAATAAAACCCCTCTATCTCTCTTCCTGCCGGGGGATCCCTCCCTCCTGGAACTCAGAGAAGAATGCATCTGAGACGCATGCACATGCCCCCTCGTAATCGACCATTAAAAAAGCATCGAGAGCGATCCATACCTTCGTCCGGTGGGTCGGATTACTCTGGCAGAACCCCTCCGGCCGAAAGAGGAACGAAAACCCATCATGGTTCCAAAACGTGATCGTCTCCGCCTTCAGGGGGTGGAAGGATGCCCCGTCTCTCTCATAGACGGGGTCATCCCCAAATCCAAGTCCATCAACTGCGGTGATCCCTGCACCGTCAAAGAGGGTGAGAAGATCACGCCGGATCACCTCCTCGATCTGTGCGATTGGAACCTCCGGTCCGGGGCTGTATGCATTTCCACGAATCGAGAGATTGATTCCCTTTTCACCAAGCGGATCCTGATCCTCGATACAGATCCCCTCCCCATTCAGGGTGATCGGAAGCCCTGCAGGTGTCCTGAGCCGGATCATTGAAAACCAGAGCCGGACGCCACGAGTCTGGGTGAAGTCATACTCATAGGAGAAGTCGATGATCGATGATCCATGGAGGGTTGTGGCGATCTCCCCCTGAATCTCCTTTCGCCCATCGTCATCACTTTCCATCATCATTGAACTCCGCTTCTGCTACTTCTCCTCAGGGGCTAATGAATATGCCGAAACTGATATCTCCGGATCGCCCCTGATCAGACTGGTATGAAGAATACTGCCCTTCTCATCATCGATATGCAGAACGACTTCGTCGGTCCGGGTGCTCCACTCCGGGTTGCCGGTGCAGACGGGATCATCGAACCTATCTCGACGATTCTCACGAGGTTTCGGGAGAGGAACCTCCCGGTGATTCATCTTCTCCGGGTCCACCGGACGGATGGTGCTGATGTCGAGCATTTCAGGCGGGATCTCTTTGCCAAAACACCGTTTGCAGTCGCGGGGACGAGAGGGGCGGCGGTGATCGATCCGCTGGCACCCCTTCCCGACGAATATATCCTCTCCAAGACACGGATGAGCGGGTTCTTCGGGACCGATCTCGATCTCCTCCTCAGATCGCTTGGTATCGGGCGGATCGTCGTTCTCGGGATTCAGACGCCGAACTGTATCAGGACGACGGTCTTTGATGCAATGGCGTTTGGGTATGAGACGTATCTCGTCTCCGATGCGACTGCGGCGGCGACCGGGGAGATCCATGAGGCAAATATCAGGGATATGGCGGCAATCGGTGTCCGTATTCTCGCGACCGGGGAATGCAGCGCGATGATCTGATCATACCCCTCTTTTACGAATGGTCTCTCCCATGCAGAGGGTATCAAGTAGTCTTGGCAAGAGATCTCTTCTGCATGTCTGTGAAGGTACCCGCCTCTGAACTTCAGGCCAGAATCTCCCGGTTCAGGGAACGGATGGATAGAAGAGATCCCGGATGGGAGATGGCTGCCATCACCGGAAAGATCAACCAGTACTATTTCTCCGGGACGATGCAGGACGGGATGCTCTTCATCCCCAGGGATGGTGATCCCGTCTACTGGGTCAGGAGGAGCTATGAGAGGGCACGAAGCGAATCAACCTTCCCTGATATCCGCCCGATGCGGAGTTACCGTGATGCGGCAGAGGGGATGGGATCGTTCCCATCGACCTGCCATATCGAGACGGAGATCGTTGTGGTCGCCCTTCTGGATCGGTTTGGGAAGTACTTCCCGGTACAGCAGTTCCTCTCTCTTGACCGGGTAATTGCGGCGGTCCGGGCAGAGAAGAGCCCCTACGAGATCGATCTCATGAGACGGGCCGGTGCCATCCATGCCCGTGTCCTTGAGGATCGTGTCCCGGAGATTCTGAGGGCCGGAATGAGTGAGGCTGCGCTGGGGTGTGAACTTCATACCATCCTCATCGAGGAGGGGCATCAGGGGATCGTCAGATTCGGGATGTTTGAGACCGAGATCGTCCTTGGCCAGATCGCATTCGGTACGCACTCGATTGCTCCGAGCTACTTCAACGGTCCCGGAAGCTCGGTCGGTCTCTCCCCTGCCGTTCCGCTCCTGGGTTCCCGGGACCGGCTTTTAGAGAAGGGTGATCTCGTCTTCCTTGATGTCGGGTGTGGATATGAGGGATACCATACCGACAAAACCGTCGTCTACCAGTTTGGCGCCCCGCTCCCGGATGAGGCGATCAGATCCCATCATTTCTGCCGCTCGCTTGAGATGGAGATGGCCTCCCTCCTCTCCCCCGGTGCGATCCCGTCTGCCATCTACCGGCATATCATCGACTCAATACCGCCGGAATATGCCGGAAACTTCATGGGATACGGAACGCGGCGTGCCCCGTTCCTCGGCCATGGTGTCGGACTCCAGGTGGATGAGTACCCGGTCATTGCAGAAGGGTTCGATGAGCCGCTCACCTCCGGGATGGCGATTGCCATTGAGCCGAAGATCGGTGTAACCGGGGTTGGAATGGTCGGAACAGAAAATACGTACCTTGTACGGCCTGGTGGCGGAGAGTCGATCACCGGATCGTCGGACGGATTGATCGAGGTGGGATTTTGATCCCACCGATTATTATGCGTATATTCCTGATCCAACAAACCATGCATCATCGACGGGTGTGACATAGCAGAGCTTCAGCCCCTCTTCACCCGTCACCGGGCTGTGGTAGGTGACATAGACGAATCCGCCCCCCCTCGCTGCAACATCTATCTCCCAGAGGAGCACAGGAACACCGAACCGATCCCTGAAACTGCTCCGGTCTGATCCTATCACCTCTGGCTGGAAGGGGAGGGCGAGTGTGGTGCCGTCCATTCCGTAGGCGAAGATATACGCCTCTCCTGCTGCAAACTCCCTCTCCTGATCATTGAATGCGGCAAGAGCCTCTTCTCTTCCAAGCTTCATCGCACCATCCCGTGCGTCATGGACACGGCTGGTGAGGGCATCGATCTCATCCTGGCTGAAGGCTGCCGCTCTTCCCGGGAGATAGATGCCGGATCCGACAAACCAGGTCTCATCGACGGGAGTCACATATGAGATCTTCAGTTCATCCCGGAACTCATTTTGGGGATTTGGATAGATGTAGTAGAGGCTACCTCCTCCTCTCTCTGCCATCCCGATGAGATCCATAATAAACCGGACCCCGTGCCGGTCGGTGACAGCCATCCGGTTCTCACCGATGAGCCCCTGCTGGAAGGGGAGTGCGACTGTTGTTCCATCCATCGCATAGGCAAAGATATACAACTCACCATCAACGAATGGTCCCTCCGGATCATTGAAGGCGGCAGCTGCCTCTTCTCTCCCATGCAGCCGGGCATAGGCTGCTGCATCATCCACAAATGCCCTCATCGCATCGATCTCATCAGCTCCTGGAACCGGACGGAGATCGAGGGTTGCATCCGGTCGCTCCTGCCCGATGCTCCGGGTAGTGACCACCCTCCACTCGGCACCATAGACTCCGGCCGTCCCCCAGACAGCCTCTTTTCTGACCTCCTGACCCCAGTGCCGGTCCCAGAAGGTATACTCAGTGCTCCCGCTCGCTGACGAGACGATCTCCATAAAGACTTCCTGGAGGTTTCCGGTCTGATATGCCGGATCGATGAAGAGATTCCTCCCGATCTCCTCGGCGGTGGTATCATAGAGGATCGTTCCATTGGTATCGGTGACCCAGAGATCATACGGCCTCTCCCAAAGGAGGGGGGTGATGACCCGGCGGATCAGGATCTCCGGTTCATACGTGATATCGGTATACCCAAGGTACTCCCCATCGGCATCGAAGATCGGGCTGCTCTGGGAGATACCGTAGAATCCTTCGACGAGCCAGAAGAGATCCGAGACGATCGGCACCTGTTCGCTATTGGCTCGCCGGACGGCAGGCTGGAAGGAGAGATCCATTCCCACGATCCCGGCATACTCTTCGGGAACGGCGCTGATGACGACTCCGTCTGCCCCGATGACGAGTGATGAATGTGCATAGGGGATCGTCCGGAGGCGATCGCCCATGATCGTAAGGGCATCAGGGGAATCGAGCCCCTTCTCCGAGAGGAGATCGGCATTTTGATCTGTGATCTCCGTTATGGCGATGAGCTCCCTCTCGATCAGGCTGATGGATCCGGCTACAAGCTCTTCCATCTCATCATTCAGCTTCTCTTCTCCGACACACCCTGCACTCGGGAGTGTGATGAGGAGAAGGGCTACAATTACGGCATTCCACCATCTCATACGAAGATAACGGCACCAAAGATAAAAAGGAATCCGGATCCCTCCCCCCTCCTCCATGCCGTGAGAGAAATATTTATGATTTTCATGAGACAACGATTTATCGATACGTGAGATAGATGCCGCGAAAGAATACGCGAAATTCACGGGATATCCTCTATCAGGAGGAGTATCTCGGCGGCCTTGATGATATATCCGAATATCTGGCTGTCAAGAACCCCGATAGGCATACGAGAAAGATTCTTCGTGACGAGAGGGTGCAGAAGAAGTGGTCATCCCGCTTTCGTGAGATGGATGCAGCAGATATCTCTGACATCCCTCCCCGGAAGAAGGTGAAGGGGAGAGTGCCTGATACTGTTTTTGACAGGTTCTGATCCGGCCTCCTCGCTCCGTCTTCCCTGATGGAACAGCTTCATCCCACTTTTTTTATGTGTACTATTGAAAAAGTCTCCCTACGTCCAATCCTTCTTCATCGCTTCTGCCCGCATATCAGCCGGCATCAGCTCAATCGCATACCGAAGGGCCGTCTTCGGCATCATCGGCTTCTTCTCCTGGACGTAGGCAAAAACCTCGTCGCGGTGGACCCGGCTTGCCTCCTTCAGAAGCCATCCATACCCCTTCCTGACGAGATCATCCTCATCGGTGAGGAGGCGATCTGCAATTGCAAAGACCTCGGGGAGAAAATCACCCTTCCTTGCCGGAACGATGAGGGAGACCGCCGCCGCCCGTCTGAACCACCGGTTCCCTGACCCGGTCCAGCCAAGAAGATACTCTGTACAGTCAGGGAACTGCATCAGGAGGTCTCCCACCGTATGGTTGCAGAAGGTATCACAGGTTGCCCAGTTTTTGATATATCTCCCGATCCAGTCCTCGAAGATATCCATGTCGGCAGGCTCAAACCGGCCTTTCAGCATCGGAAGCCACGTACAGGCGATGAATGCCTCTTCGAGATACCCTGAGCTGAAGAGCTCTTCGGAGAGGCTAAATATCTCCTCCTTCTCCCTCGCTGCTATCCTTTTCCAGAACTCCTTTGCAATTCTGGTCACCTCAGCCGTCCTGAAGCCGTAAGAGGTCACCTTTTCCTTGAAGAACCTTTTTCCCCTCTCCGCAAGCTCCGGATCTCCCCCGTCCTGCAGAATGGCCCGTATTTCCCCGATGACTCTGTCCATGGTCCATTCCCTCTCTCTCTGGTAGAGGGGTCTGCGGTATTATCCATGCCGGATCAATCCTGCGATATAGCGGCGTGTCCAGAGGAACCCAAGCAACCCGCCACAGCAGTTCCCGGCAACGACTCCCCACCAGATCCCGGTCTCGCCAAACCCAAGTGTGATCCCCAGCACCTGGATGAAGACCGTGATGAAGAGGATATTTCTGCAGAATTCAAGGATCAATGCGGAGAGCCCCTTCCCGGTCCCCTGGAAGACGGCTGATGAGAAGATACCTGCCGGTACAAACGGGAAGAACCAGCAGATGGTTCTGAGGAAGGCCGTGATCCCTGGTGCCATATGGGCGCTCTCCGGAGAGTAGGTGAAGATGGCTGCAAGGGCAGGTGCGAGGATCCAGGTTGCTGCTGTCAGGATAAGGGAGATGAGAAGCCCGTACTGAAGAGCGATCCGATGGATGCTCTTCAGCCTCTGGTGGTCACGTGCCCCATATGCCGCACCGGAGATGGAGATGAGGGCGGTACTGATCCCGATGAGCGGGATGATCGAGAAGAGGACGACCCGCCAGCCCGCGGTATAGACAGCAACCCCGGATGTCCCTGTCGTCCGGAGAAGGAGGGCGTTGATGAGGAGTGCCACGGCGGACATCATCACAAACTGGAGGCTTGCAGGAATCCCGACTGTCATGATATCCGCAGTCGTCTTCTTCTCCGGCCGGAGATCAGATCGCCGCAGCGTCACATAGGTGGACCTCTCAACAAAGAGCCAGTAGCAGATGACCACTGTCACAGCGAGGATCGAGATGACCGTCGCCATTGCCGCTCCAGCGATGCCAAAGCCCATCGGATAGATCAGGATTGGATCGAGGATACAGTTGAGGACCGCCGATGCACCCATCGCGTACATCGTCTTCCTCGTCGATCCCTCGGCATTGAAGATCGCATAGGCGACCGAGCAGAAGAGGAGGAAGGGCGTCCCCAGAAAGACGATACGAGCATAGGTCGCGGTCAGCTCTGCTGCGTCTCCCGCGCCGATTGCAACGGCAAGCGGTTCTGCAAAGAGGACGAGGATCGGAGTAATGATAGCTGATATGAGGAGGATGATCCCGATACCCTGCACAGCGGCATAGTCCGCCCCTCTTCGATCTCCGGCCCCGATCCGCCGCGATATCGCTGAGCTGACTCCGGCTCCAAGCCCTGTGCCGAGCCCGACCAGGATGAGGAAGAGCGGAGTGACAAACCCGACTGCGGCGAGGGCGCCATCGCCAAGTCCGGCAACCCAGATTGCATCAACGAGGTTATAGACCGACTGAAGGAGCATTGCGATGATGACCGGGACTGAGAGCCTGATGATCGCCTGCTTCGGATCTCCGGTGAGGATGGATACCCCTCTGTGCATCCTTGAATCGGTGGTCTGCATAGTATCATCGGCTGAGAAAAATAATTATGTTGTGGAGTATTCTGTGCTCTGAAGATGTAAACCATTGGTGACATGCCCGCTGATCACCCGGCTATAGCAACCTTTATAATACCTGCCTGTGTAGGAGATCTATGGATAGACAGCCCAAAGAGGGCTTTCGCTTCATGACGATTCTGGCAATCTCGCTCATAGTCGTATTGATCGGCTATATTCTGAACCTCCCGATCCCGGTCCTTCTTCTTGTTGCAGTCGGATGTTATATCCTTGGGGATATTCTGATACAGATCCCGTCTGCCACATCTCCACGAAGACGACAGGTGTAGGTCTTTCAAACGGCCCGCATCCGGGGGTACCGAGCTACAGCATTTATCGGGAGATACCTTCCATCGGCCATCCCCCCCTATCCTATGGTTTATTCAGCTCTCCGGGAGAATACATCATACCAATGACGCTCAGGTGTGATCTCCATATTCATACCAATCACTCACGCGACGGCGAGAGCAGTGTCGAAGAGGTCATCAGGAGAGCGGAAGAGACCGGTCTTGATGTCATCGCGATCACAGATCATGATACCGTCGCCGGTGCTCTGGTTGCAATGACGGTTCCAACCTCGATCATCGTCATCCCCGGTATCGAGGTATCGACGAAGCAGGGCCATCTCCTCGTCCTCGGGGTGACAGAGGCGATCCCCTCCGGACTCGGCGTCAGAGAGACGATCGCGATCGCACATTCAATGGGTGGGGTGACCATCCTTCCCCATCCGTTTCATATGTGGCGCCATGGCGTCGGCCTGAAACTGAAAGAGGCCATTCTCCTCGTCGATGCAGTTGAGGCGTTCAACTCCCGGTACATCGTCGGTGCAGCCAACCGGAAGGCGGCGATGATGGCCCGGAGATACGGGAAGCCCTGTATCGGGGGGAGCGATGCCCATCACTGGCGGTATGTCGGCTATGGTACAACGATCATCGATGCCGAGCCGTCGATTGATGCGATCCTGACAGCCATTCGTGAGGGGAAGACGATCGCATCCTGCAGAATGACACCCCTCCGGACCTATACCCGCCAGTCCCTCCGGAGTACATGGGGGCGGTTGAAACGGCGGATACCGAATCTCAAACTGTAAGGATCGCGTTTCGGATCGCCTATGCAGGGAGGCGGTTCTCCGGATCCCAGCAGCAGCCGGATGCCCGGACCGTTGAGGGTGTTATCATCGATGCATGCATCCGGCTTGGACTCTTCTCTGACTTCCGATCTGCCGCATTCGTCTCAGCGGGACGGACCGATGCCGGGGTCTCTGCATACGGTCAGGTGATCGCATTCTCGACATCATATCCTGATCGTGCCATCGCGATCCTCAACCAGCTGCTCCCTCCCGACTGCTGGTCCACCGGATGGGCGTATGTTCCTCCCGGCTTTAACCCACGCTATGCCGCAGAGAGCAGGACATACCGATACCTCTTTCCCCTGGCGGGTCTGGATCCGGAGATGATGGAGGCCGCGGCCAGACACTTCATCGGCCTGCATGACTTCTCACGGATCGCCCGTGTGGTGGATGGGCGTGATCCCAGGCGGCGGATCATCACGACAGAAATATGGATTGAAGAGGGGCTGATCATCTTTGAGGTTGTGGGGGAGAGTTTCCTCTGGAATATGGTCCGGGGCATGGCAACTCTGCTTTTGGCTGCCGGTTCAGGCCT
Organism: Methanocalculus alkaliphilus; assembly: GCF_024170505.1. Taxonomy (NCBI): domain Archaea; kingdom Methanobacteriati; phylum Methanobacteriota; class Methanomicrobia; order Methanomicrobiales; family Methanocalculaceae; genus Methanocalculus; species Methanocalculus alkaliphilus. Next base: position 25,410 of record NZ_JALJYG010000017.1, on the reverse strand, counting down.
GATCACCCCGGATCGGGTTGCAGAGATACTCAGAGAGCCGGGAGATCGGATCCCGGCTGCACCGGCCGATCCCCTCATCCTCTGGGATGTCAGTTGCGGCCTGGCCTACCATCCTATGGCCCGATCATCGAAGGCGGCGATCTGGCTTGGAGAAGAGGAACGCTCCCATCTGGTGGGACGAAAAATAATAGATTGGTTAGGCGGGGACCGCCTGGATCTCTCTCGGAATGAGGAGTTTAATAACCGGCTCGGGCACCTGTTCTGAAGTTCTCACAGAGAGGAAGAAGTTGGCAGTCCTCGGATCCGAGACTCCCCGGTAATTGAGATATATCTGGAAGTTGGTATCAAATATCGTCTGGCCGAGGGTCTTGACGACCGCCCTCTTCTCTGAGATCAATTTATTCTCTCCAACTTCGATCTTTTCGGTTACGCCATCGACAGAGATGAGCATCTCATCGGCCGTTGAGAGGGCGACCATGTCCATCCCTGCAACCTCAACCGTCTTTCCAAGTGGGAACCAGACGTCATAGGTGGTTGTATAGGGGTATGTCGCTCCTGAGACAGGTGCATAGATGCTCACGTTCAATGTGGCAAAGGCTGCGACAATCAGGAGGAGGAGGATCAGAATGATGACACCAATGATCTTCAGATTCCCGTTCTTCGTCTCAGGCGGCTCCACATACCTGACCTCATGGATCGTCTCCTTCTCATGAACGGTCTGAGGCGGCGGGGTCTCTATCTCATGAGTCTCAACCTCATGAGTCTTCTCCCCCTGAGTCACCTCCTCATGAGCCACATCATCAGGAGTCTCTTCCTTATAGGCCTGCAGGGGGTCTTGTCTGACTCCCTCCTGTTCCCTCTTCTCATCATCTGTCATACACTATCACGTATTGAAAAGACGCAATCATATTATATAATCTCTACTGCTCTTTCGCCATAACAAACGCGATTGGAGCGATTGAGAGGATGAGATGGAAGACCGATCTGATACGGAGCCGGGTGCTGATCCTGATCGACCAGTCGGGCCGGGCAAAGTCGGGAATGACGGATATATGAACCCTCGTCCATGATAGTGCCCCTCTGAGACCCTGGATCCAGCCATACAGCCTGCCGGTCTCTCCGGCATCTCCTGTCCCCAGCCGTCCGCTGATATCCACCGAGTCGATGCTGATCGGCAGGTGCGGAATCGATGGAATTGCCGGGATGTGAAGGCCTCCGCCCTCCCCGGGGGGAGCCTCTTCAACCTCCTTCTTCTCCTCCTTCACCATCTCAGGGAACGAAAATGTATGAACGCTCCGTCCGAAGAGGGAGAGATCGATCAGCATCCCTGGAAGGAGAAGAACGGTGACCGGGCCGAGGGATCCCCCCGCAGACCAGCCCTCCGGGTCGAGTGATCCCCGGATGGTGATGCAGAATGAGAGGAGGAAGGGGAGGATCAGCCCTCCGATGCATGCGATTATAAGGATTGGGAGGAGGAGATCCATTTACTCTTTCTTTGGACTCCGCAGCGCATCGATCACGGATGGAAGGGATTCTGCAGCCGTTGAGATCGCCTGTGCAACCTCTCCCTTCTTCCCGAGTGTGAAGATCTGGACACCCTCGGCACCGGGAATATCCTTATGAATAACCATCACTGCAATCGGGGTGACACCTGCGCCGGCCCCGGCTGCCCCCGCTCCACCGTCGTTCGATCTCCCTTCACCGCCGCCAAAGCCGAACCCGACCGAGGAGATGGTAAAGATGGATCGGTTCCCTGATTCGATCGGATCTGAAAGGAGGATGTTTGATGAGACCATCGTCTGAAGATGGTCAAGTACACCCTCCAGGACATTCTTTTCAGTCATGCGATGGAGTGGATCGGAAACAGATATAAAACTCTCCTGTATATTGATGTACATATCTGTATGGTAATGTATAAATATGTACAAAACACATGATAGCGTATGCAGAGCAGCTCTGATATTCCGGTGATGCCATCGGACTGGTGACCTCCGCAACCGTCCTCTCTCTCCCGATCCCGGGTGCAGATCCGGTTGCGGTCTATGCGGCCCTCGCTGACGGGCCTGGTTATATTCTTGAGTTCCCGGATCTCCCGGTGACCCTCGGTTTCTCCTCTGAGATCATCGATCTCCCCGGTGATCCGTTCGATACCCTCCGCTCCATCGCCTCTCATCCTCCATTCTCCCCTGCCGGGTATCTTGGATATGAGGGGGGAGGCCGATTCCTCATTCCCCGTGAGAGTGCAGTCATTACTCCGGACGAGATCACCCTCTCGTCGAGGCGTCCCGGCGATGAGGCTGATGTTCGTCTCCGCAGGATGGCTCACTCCCTCGAGGATGCGGATCTCTCAATGGGGATGGTCTCAGAAGCCCCCATTCCCGGAGCCACTGCCACGACGATGGATCGATCCATCTTCACCGACGGTGTCCGGAGGCTCAAAGCACGGATACGGGATGGTGACTGTTACCAGGCAGTCCTCTCCCGCAAATTTAATCTTCCGTATGAGAAGGATCCGTTGTCCATCTATGCGCATCTCCGGTCGAAGAACCCGTCCTGCTATGGATATTTCCTTGATTATGGGGATGAACAGGTGGCAGGGGAGAGCCCGGAGATGCTCGTCTCGGCACGCGGCCCTGCGCTCACGACTGTGCCTATCGCAGGGACAAGGCCGCGTGGTCGTGATCCTCTCCATGATGCCGCTCTTGCCGGGGAACTCCTGGCAGATCCGAAGGAGCGGTCCGAACACCTGATGCTCGTCGATCTCGCACGGAACGATATCGGCCGTGTTGCCCGGTATGGTTCGGTCCGTGTCTCTCCGTATGCGGAGGTGGCACGGTATTCGCGGGTGATGCATCTCGTCACGACGGTATCTGCCGAGTCGGCGGCAGGCTATGACGGCTATGATGCACTGAGATCCTGTTTTCCGGCAGGAACCGTGACCGGTGCCCCGAAGAGGCGTGCAATGGAGCTGATCGCAGGTGAGGAGGGTGCTTCCCGTGGCATCTATGCCGGGGCAGTCGGGATCGCAGGAGTCGGATCGCTCGACTTTGCGATCACCATCCGGACGGTTGTGATCAGGAACGGGATGGCAGAGGTTCAGGCTGGTGCCGGTATCGTTGCCGGATCCGATCCCGACAGAGAGTACGATGAGACGGCGATCAAGGCGGAAGCCTGCCTCCGTGCCATCGCGGCTGCCGGGAGGGCTGGATGATGAAGGTCGTCATCATCGACTGTTTCGACAGTTTCAGCTATAACCTCGTCCAGATCATCGGGGGTCTTGGGGCAGAGCCGATTGTCATCCCGGCGGATCAACCCCTTGACCGGGTAACCGAGGCGGATCCCGATCGGATCATCCTCTCCCCTGGTCCGGGGAGGCCGGGAGACTTTCCCCTTCTGGGTGAGGTCCTCAACACCCTCTCTCACAATACCCCGACGCTCGGTGTCTGCCTTGGCCATCAGGCGATCTGCACCGCCGAAGGAGGCTATATCATCCATGCACCCCGCCCGGTCCATGGGGAGGTGACATCCATCCGCCATGATGGAGCCGGGATATATACCGGGCTCCCAAATCCCTTCCCTGCCGTCCGGTACCACTCCCTTGTGGTTGACCGGACCAGGCTTCCGGACGATCTGGTCATCACCGCCAGATCGGTCGGCGATGATCTCCCGATGGGCATCCGCCACCGTCGATACCCGATTGAAGGGGTACAGTTCCATCCCGAGAGCTTCCTGACCAGGGACGGCCCCGGTCTTGTCGAATCGTTTCTGAAGGAGGGGGTGGTCGCATGATTCAGTCCATCTGCCGGTCCATCATCGAGGGGACCCCGCTCCCACCCGGTGCGATAGGGTCTGCCTTTGATGATCTCATCTCGGGGTGTGCAACCCCTGCCCAGGCGGGTGCATTCCTGACGGCACTCCGTCACCATACGCTCACCGGTGAGGATCTCTCTCTCTGTGCATCATACCTTCTCTCCCATGCCCGCCCGCTCTCACTCCAGGGTGCGGAGAAGGCCGTTGATACCTGCGGGACAGGCGGCGACCATGCGATGACCTTCAACATCAGTACTGCCGCCGCCTTCGTCACGGCAGGCGCAGGCATCCCTGTCCTGAAACACGGAAACCGGGCGGTCACCAGCAGATCCGGCTCAGCTGATCTCCTTGCAGAACTCGGGGTGGCACCCGGCCTGCCTTCAGGGAAGGTTGGCGAGGCTCTTCGTGTAGCCGGGATTGCGTTCCTTCCGGCAGGCCAGTATCATCCGGTGATGAGGAGCCTTGCCTCGATACGGTCCGAACTCGGGTTCCGGACGATCTTCAATATCCTCGGACCCCTCTCGCACCCCGCAGGCCCGGTGAACCGACTGCTCGGGGTTGCCGATCCCGCCCTTCTTCACCCGATGGCTGAAGCACTTCGATCGCTCGGGGTCCGGCGGGCACTCGTCGTTTCCGGAGCAGGGCTCGATGAACTTGCACTCCATGGAGAGAACCGGATCCTTGAGCTAAAGGACGGAACAATCTCCGAATATACGCTTCTGGCATCGGATCTCGGGCTCTCCGACGCTCCTGTTACATCGCTTCGTGTGGAGAATCCCGCCGAAAGTGCAGGAGTTGTCCGGGCTCTCCTCAACGGAGAGGAGGGACCCTGCCGTGACATTGTCCTCCTGAATGCGGCAGGGGCGATCATCGCCGGCGGCGGGGCAGAGACCTTCCCTGCCGCCCTCTCCATCGCGGAAGCCTCCATCGATGATGGCAGGGCGGCCGAATCCCTCCGCCTCCTTGCCGGCTTCTCCAGGGGTGATCTCTCATGATAGAGGCCCTCATCGCCGCCTCTCTCAGGAGAGGGGAGCTCCTTCCGGAGAGCGTCCCCGATACCCATGATCCGGTGCGACCCTTCTATGATGCACTCACTGCTTCTGATCCTGCGGTGATCGCTGAGGTGAAGTATGCCTCCCCGTCCGGGCCGACCGGTGCCTCGCTCCCCCCCGGCCTCCTTGCACGGGAGATGGCCGCCGGTGGTGCGGCCGCCATCTCGGTCCTGACCGAACCGACGGTCTTTGGGGGCGACCCCTCCTTCATCAGGGAGGTGAAGCGGCATACCGATCTCCCGGTTCTGAGGAAAGATATCCTCGTCCATCCTGCACAGATTGCGGAAACCCGTTCCATCGGTGCTGATGCCGTCCTTCTGATAGCGATGGTGCTTGGAGATGATCTCCCGGCATTCGTTGATCACTCGTTTGCCTGCGGCCTTGAGCCGGTCGTTGAGATCGCAGATGAGGCAGAAGCAGAGGCGGCACTGGCGACCGGTGCCCGGATCATCGGGATCAATAACCGGGATCTCCGGACGCTTCAGATCGATCCTGACCGTGCTCTCCGGCTTGCCCCCCTGATCCGATCATACGGGCGGATGGCTGTTGTCATGAGCGGTATCATGACACCGGAGGATCTGGGAAGGTACCGTGGCAGGTGCGGCGCGGTCCTCATCGGAACCGCAATTGCATCATCAGATGATCCAAGGAGAGCAACAGAGGCGTTTGCATGTATGTAAAAATATGCGGGATCACCCGCCCCGCAGATGCCCTCGCTGCGATTGATGCAGGGGCTGATGCGATCGGGATCATCCTCTCTTCAGACTCCCCCCGTTCAGTATCCCGGCGCCGTGCAGAGGCGATCATGGAGGCAGCGTCAGGGAGGGTCGAGACGGTCTGTGTCACGACGAGCCGGTCCCCGGCGGATCTCCGGATGATCTGCAGCCTCTCCCCGGATGCCGTTCAGATCTATCATCCCCTCTCTGTTCCGGACCGGTTCATCACCATCACCGACTGGGACGGGATCGCAGATCCCCCCGAGGGATCGGATCGCCTCCTCCTCGATGCGTCACGTGGCCGGGGTATCCGGATGGATATCGATCATGCGGAGGCGGCGATCCGGCGGACCGATCTCCCGGTGATCCTCGCCGGAGGTCTCACCCCGGCTTCGGTACCCGCTGTGGTCTCTTCACTTCATCCGGCCGGGCTGGATGTCTCAAGTGGTGTCGAACGGCGGCCGGGCCTGAAGGATCCGATCCTGATGGAGGCATTTCTTCGGGCATGTCGGGGTGGCATATGAGGTTTGGGCCATACGGAGGCCGGTATGCCCCTGAGATCCTGATGGAGCCGCTCCGTGATCTTGCCGATGCCTATGATGCCTTCAGAGAGGATCCCAAGGCACAGGAAGAACTCGGTTCTCTCCTCAGACGCTATGCCGGCCGGGCAACCCCGCTCTACCGGTGCAGAAACCTTGGGACGAATTCGACCATCTGCCTCAAGAGAGAGGATCTCCTTCATGGGGGTGCCCATAAGATCAACAATACGCTTGGCCAGGCGCTCCTCGCAGAGAAGAGTGGGAAAACCCGCCTGATCGCCGAGACCGGGGCCGGCCAGCACGGTGTGGCGACGGCGATGGCGGGTGCGGTCCTCGGCCTTGAGGTGGAGGTCTTCATGGGAGCGGTCGATATGCAGCGCCAGGCCCCGAATGTCTCCCGGATGGAGCTTCTCGGGGCAACCGTCACCCCGGTGACGACGGGATCAAAGACCCTCTCTGATGCCGTCGATGAGGCGCTCCGGAGCTGGGCCGCGACCGCCGACGACTCGCATTACCTGATTGGATCCTGTGTCGGCCCCGACCCCTTCCCACGGATGGTCCGTGATCTCCAGTCGGTGATCGGGGAGGAGCTGCGATCCCAGTCCATTGCAGAGGAGGGGAGGCTGCCTGATGCCGTCGTCGCCTGTGTCGGGGGCGGATCAAATGCCATCGGGACATTCTTCCCCCTCCTCGATGATCCGGTCCGGCTGATCGGTGCCGAAGCCGGTGGCAGAGGACTGAATCCCGGTGATCATGGTGCTTCCCTCACCTGCGGCAGCCCGGGTGTCCTTCATGGTGCCTACACCTCCCTCCTCCAGGATGAGGAGGGGAGGATCAGTCCGACCCACAGCATCTCGGCCGGACTTGACTATCCGGGTGTCGGCCCGGAGCATGCCCTCCTCCGCGACATCGGCCGGGCAGAGTATCTCACCGTCACCGATGCAGAGGCGGTGGCGGCCTTCCGTCTCCTCTCACGGAGAGAAGGGATTATCCCGGCACTGGAGTCGGCCCATGCGGTCGCCGCCGCCCTCCGCCTCGCTGAGGAGATGCCGGAGGAGAGCCTCATCGCCGTCACCCTCTCAGGACGTGGGGATAAGGACCTCCAGGCGATCACCGGGGGTGGGGCATGACCCGGATAACGGACGCCTTTGGCCGCCGGAGCCAGCCCCTCCTCATTGCCTGCACCATTGCCGGGGACCCGACCCCTGAGGCATCGCTTGCGGTGATCCGTGCGATGATCACAGCGGGGGCCGATATGATCGAGCTGATCGTTCCGTTCACAAACCCGGTCGCAGACGGTCCCGTCATCCGGCGGGGTCATGAACGGGCGATCCGGTCAGGCAATGGCATCGGGACGGTCTTCTCGCTCATCGAGGCTGTCAGAAGAGAGAGCGAGGTGCCGATCATCCTGATGACCTATGCAAACCCGGTCATTGCCAGAGGTGAGGATCGTTTCCTGCTGGATGCAGCAGAGGCGGGCGCCGATGGTATTCTGGTCGTTGATATGCCGCCTGAGGAGGGGCGATCCCTCATCGCGCAGGAGAGGCTTGATCCCATCTTCATCATCGCCCCATCGACGCCCACGATGAGGATGAAGGAGTTTGGCACTCTCGGAAAGGGGTTCCTCTATCTCGTCTCGGCCCCCGGTGTCACCGGGCGGCGGGACCATCTCCCGACCGATCTCTGTCCCCGGATAGAAGCGTTGAAGGCGGTAACGGACCTCCCTGTTGCCGTCGGATTTGGGATTGGATCCGCCGGAACGGCTGAAGAGGCTGTCTCTGCGGGTGCGGATGCCGTCATCGCCGGCTCGGCGATCACCGCCGCAATCGAGGCATCATCCGGCGATCCGGGGGAGGATGTCGCGGCGGTGGTCAGGGCTATCAGGGCGGGGATCCGCCCTTCCTGAACCGCTCGATCCGCCGTGCGATGATCCCTGCGGCATCGATGACCGTCTTCGGCTCGGGCTTGAGTATCGCCACCGGGATGTCAACGACCCGCTCGATGATCGAGGCGAGGACCGGGGCACAGATGACACCGGCGGCACCTTCCTTCCTCGCCTCAACAGCCGCGGTGATGCACTCGTCGATGGAGTTTGCCGCATACCCTTTCAGCCGGACAGGCTCCCCCTCAACGGAGACCTCGGACCCTTCGATCTCGTCGAGGAGAAACTTTGCGGCGATGACTGCGATGAAGCGGCCCTCCTGCGGCTCAAGCGTGGCAACGATCCGCCGTACCGTCGAGAGGCGGGGGTCCCGCTCACCTGATGCGATCTTATAGAGTGTTGCCGGGGGGATGCCGGTCTTCTGGGAGAGCTCCCGGACCGTCATATCCCTCCTCTTCAGCTCCTCTTCGAGCGCCTCAGCAAATTCAGTCTCAAAGATCCGACGGGAGAACATTATCATAGGATATGCGCATGGAAGGATAAGATTCATCCCATCATCATGATGAGAACCACTTCATCATCACGACCCCGTCCTCGCCATCTTTGTAATAGCTGTCATAGGTGAAGATCTCCTGGTACCCTAACCTCCGGTAGAAGGCGATTGCATCCCGGTTTGAGACCCGTACCTCAAGCTGTACAGCTGTTGCCCCATGCAGGATGAAGTCATGGTCAATCCGGTCGCTGAGGGCACGGCCGAGTCCGCGGTTGCGGTACTGCTCCGCAACGAAGAGTGTGCAGAGGTGGCCGTAGATGACCTCCCCGGTATTCTCAAGCCCTCCACCGACGAAGCCGATGACCTTTCCGTCCGCGACCGCAACAAAAAATGAGGTGAGATAGAGGGTCATCGCCTCCCGGATCCCCTCCTCTCCCCAGGGGTCGGTGAAGGCCTCTTTCTCAATCGCTGAGATCTCAGGGATATCAGCCGGGATCGCACGCCGGATGTAAAACCCGATCCCAAACCCCGGCTCTGGTCGTACCGTCACCATCTTTCTTTAGAGTACAGTACCTACTACTACGTGGAGTTTTCCATGGTTGCCATATATCCGTTTACAGCACTCCGTCCGGCACCGGAGGAGTCTGCAAACATTCCATCAGTCCCCTATGATGTCGTCAGCGCAGAAGAGGCTGCGGCATGTATCGCAGAGAATCCAAAGAGCTTTCTCCGGGTTATCCGATCCGATGCAGAACTGCCGGACACCCCTCCCTATGACGATGCCGTCTATGAGCGTGCCCGCGCGGTCTTCACGGAGATGCAGGAGAAGGGACTCTTCCAAAAGGATGATGAAGAGAGCTACTCCGTCTACCAGGTGGAGGATGAGGGACAAACCTTCACCGGCCTCGTCGCCTGTGTCGGGGTTTTTGAGTACCAGAACCGGGTGGTCAAGCGGCACGAGCTGACCCGGTATGACAAAGAGGAGGATCGGACACGCCATATCGATGCAGTCAATGCCAATACCGGTCAGGTCTTTCTCCTGTACCGTGATCCCGGGGGTCTCCGGAAGTATATCGAGGATGCTGTAGCGGGCGATCCGATCGCAGAGACGACGACGGTCTCCGGTTCGATACACAGGATCTATCCGATCAGGGATCCGGCGGTAATCAGGGAGATTACCACCCTCTTTGCGAATGTGCCGTCCCTGTATATTGCAGATGGCCATCACCGTGCGAAGAGTGCCGTCAATGTTGCAGAGCGGCGCAAGGAGAGGGGCGATCTCACAGAGGAGGCGACCCGGTTCATGGGCGTCCTCTTTGCCCACGACTCGGTGCTCATCCATGGCTATTCCCGCCTGATGAAGGATCTGAACGGGATGACTGCGGAGGATTTTCTTGCAAAACTGACGACCCTCTTCACGGTCCGTGAGATCTTCAGCCCGGATCTGCATGCATCGACGATCCCGCCGATGGCGGGCGACTCTGATCGATACTGTATGCACCTCTATGTTGCGGGACGATTCTACGAACTCTCTCATCCGATCGACCCGGCAACAGATGCCATCGGCCGCCTCGATGTCTCGCTCCTGCAGGAGAGGGTCCTCTCGCCGCTCCTTGGGATCCATGATCCCCGTGGTGATCCACGCCTTGATTTCATGGGTGGTGCAGCACCAGTTGCCGATCTCATCGCCCGTGTCGACTCCGGGGAGTATGCAGCGGCTATCCTGATGCAGCCGATAGATGTCAATGATATCTGTTCAATCGCAGATGAGGATGGCATTATGCCACCGAAATCGACATGGTTTGAGCCCAAACTCCTCTCGGGCCTCGTTGTACATCTGCTTGACTGACCTGCCGGTGATCCAAAAGCTCATAGGATTGAAAGAGAAAAGAGAGATCAGGTATGTATCATGTTCCCTGTTCTGATCCTCGCTCTCCTCCTCCTAATATCCGGGTGTATAGCTCCCTCACAGGATGATCCTCTCCCCTCTCTGGTCTTCCTTGACCCTCCGGGGGAAGAGGTTCTCCGGATCGGCCTTGATGAGGCGGTAGCAGCAGCGGGTGATCAGGTATTTCTGATCATCGGCCGTGATGTCCACCCCGATGAGACCGCGGCATCATGGGCGTTCCTCACCCGTGATCCGGAGGGTGCATTCCTGATGGTGTATATCACCTCCGGGGAGATCGTCTTTACCGATTGGGAGGGCCGGGAGCCGGAGAGGGCGATCGATCCCGGGAACTTCCCCGTGCCCTCCGAACCGACACCTGTGATCATCTGGGAGGGGGCTGGCGATTGAAGGACAGGGCGATGGTTCCCATCGACTTTCTGGTCGGGTTTACCATCTTCATCTCAGCCTTCATTGTCGTCGTTGCAATGGTTCCCCACCCCCTCTTTGCTGTCCAGTCAGCCAAGATTGATTATGATGCCGTTGCGTACCGGACCGGGGTGATCCTGGTCGAGGATCCCGGTATGCCAATATCACCGGACTTCCCTGTCTGGGAGCAGCAGACAGATCCCGGTAATGTCATCAGGATGGGGCTTACCGTCGAGCATGGGAGCCCCCATATCCTCTCGCCGGCGAAGATTGATCGCTTCTTTGATACCGGTTTCTTCACCTATCCTGATGATTACCTGCGTTCCCTCATCTTTGGGGACTACCCGTACTCCTTTCATATCACCCTCAGTCATAGAGATGACCGGTGGTCCGTCGGGCCTACCCCTCCTGAGCAGTTCGGCGTGGTGAGGCGGGTGGTAACCGTCAAAGAGACGTCATCTCTTATCAGGGATGGATATGTTCACCATGAGTTTCATCTCCCGGAGAATCAGACCGCTGATCAGCGGCTCACCATCGAGATCCCATGTCCCACCCTTATTGACCGGTCGGTTGATCCTCTCTTCCGGATCGATCCACGGGTCGATCCGCTCCGGATTGAGGTCAGGAACATCAGAGAGTACCTCAATGTCACCGGGAATGAGACCGTGGTTCTTCATGAGATCGAGATCGCGAGGCAGGGGATCACCATCCCGTTTGCCGCCTATACAGTTGAGATTGATGGGAATGAGGTCGTCTCTCTCGATGATACGTTGCAGGATGGTGAGCCGGTTTCAGATGATTTTATCTTTGTGCTTCATCCGGTTACAAATCCTCCGTGGCGCCAGGCAGATACAATAACAATTACCTTCATTTTTCCTCGTAATCCGGACGGTGCCGATCGCCAGGTGATCAGGTATGATTATAGTACTGCATCCATTCCTCCAGCAGAGCCCGGGATCCTTGAGGTGGCGGTATGGTAGTGCGGGATGATGCAACCCTGTATACCATCGAGGGGGTTGCGGCGGCACTCCTGATGATCGCAACAGCGACAATCGTCTTCCAGGCGATCAGTATCTATACGCCGGGTGATACCCATATTGATGATATGCTCCTTGAGCAGCTGGGGGCTGATGCACTGGCGGTGATGGATATGCCCATCGGGCGTGGTGGGAGGACACAGCTTGAGATTCTGCTCAATAACGGGGATGATGGAGGTTTCCATGAGGACTACTATCGGCTTCTCAGGGAGCGATCCTTTGCCCTTGATGATGATTATGTGCAATATTCTGCGAATATATTATACCGGACAGGCTCTACGACTGGATCTGTCAAATTCAAGGAGTCTGAAAAGTATACGGGATATGATCCTGCGGTACGGGTAACGAGGTGGGTCTATCTGCGAGAGGGGCATAATCTCCATCCTCCGATCCAGAATAGGGACCAGGTGGTTCTCCTTGAGGTGATCCTATGGCGGGGCTGAATGAAGACGGGCAGTGGATCGTCCTGATGGGGTTTCTCATCAGCATCTCGCTCCTCTTCCTGATGCTCATCGTCAGCCAGGCGACGCTTGTCGGCCAGACGACTGCGGAAGGAGTCCTTGAGTTCCCCAAACACGAGATACGTGATCTCCGGGGGCAGGTGATCAGTTCAGTTGGGGATGATTCATTTACTCATGATGTCTATGAGGATATGCGGCTTCTCTCACTGAAGAGGAACCATGCAATCATTTCAGTGGATTGGAGACCAGAACCGGATATTCCTCATATGACGAGGGTAATGATACGATATAATAACGGAGTTACAGTGTATGAAGAGACCCTGCTCGTCTGACGGTGTTGCAAACCTCATCGGTTATATCATTATTACCGGAGTTCTGATGGTCCTCCTTGTGATGGTGATGATCACGGCCAATCATGCCCTGATGGAAAGGCCGGCCGAACGGTTCACCTACCACTCCTTTGTCGATATCGGCAACGGGATGTCTGTCCGGGTGGTGGATGTCTATACCATCGCCCCGGTGAACGGCTCGATCATATCAGAAATAGATATTCCCGAGGAGGTCCTCGGAGCTGGCTATACCATCACGGTGAGGCGGGCAGGTACTGATCAGGAGATAGAGGTCAGGAACGAGCGGTCTCAGACGGTGATCTCGCTTGCCGGGATCGGGGCGACGAGAGCAGTCATGGGATCGACGACCGGGGGCGGATTTACCAGGATCGTCTATGACTCAGGAGGTGTCTGAGATGCGGCATGATGACGGGGTATCGGAGGCGGTAGGTTTCATCCTCATCTTCTCAATCGTCGTGACCGGGATAGCGATCGTCGTCCTGTATGGTCTCCCCCTCATCGTCGCCGGCCAGAGCCAGGCAGATGTTCGGAATATGGAGCAGACGATGATCGTTCTCCAGAACGACTTCAAGAGTCTCAGCTATAAGATGGTTCCCTACAAGGAGACGGCACTCCAGGTACAGGGAGGGGTGCTGACGGTGACGGATGCGTCGGGATTCTTTGAGGTTTACAAAGGTGGTAATCTTACCAAAGAGAGCACCCCCGGCCAGCTCCGGTATGTTGCGGATCATGACAGGACACATATCGTCATCGAGAATGGGGCGGTCCTGACCCGTCCGGGATTTGGGACAGGTTCTGCGATGATTGCAGAGCCGCGATGGTTCTATGATGATCCGAGCAATACGCTTATCCTCTCGTTTATTGAGATTAAGACGGAGAGGACCCGATCTATTGCGGGTGTCGGCCGGATCGAGATGAAAGGTGTCTCCGTCAGAACAGATGAATATCAGATTAATGCAGGGGAGCATGTCTCTCTCCGCTATAATGCTGATCCCGGCGATGACTATTCAGTTGCCTGGGGGAATTATATGACCGACCGTCTCGGATTTGTTCGAACTGGTGATGAATATCGCAGGCATGGTGTCAACCGCCTCGTCATCAGAACGGTGGTTATCCGGGTATCCGGATTCTGAATCTTTTTTTTTTAAAAAGAGAGAATATCAGAGGTAGTTATGGGATCTGAGCCAGTCCACCTGCGGCTTGGTATAGCGATAGATGATATCGGCCTTCTCATCCTGGAAGCTCCAGGGAATGACGATTAAAATATCTCCCTCACGGATCCAGACCCGCTTCTTGATCTTCCCTTTGATCCGTCCCATACGGGTGATTCCGTCCCCGCAGCGAATCCGGATATGGTTCGATCCAAGCATCAGATCTGCAACGGCGAATTGTTCTTTCATACGCTTATTTGGAAGACGGACACGCACGACCTCTTCCGGTTCTCCGGGTTTCCTGTTATTTCCAGTCAGATGATCTACCTCTTTCTCCCCTGCGGTATCGTTGCTGAATGTATCCATTCATGGCGCAGGTATCTGGTTAGGTATTGATTGCATGGTTACTTAAAAGATTCCCTCTGTGACGGGGTGGTGTGGTTCGCCTTGGATCTATACCAAAGGCAGAGAAGAGGGCCTTTCAGATTTAGATAATAGTTGGATATTATTTAAGCCTTTAAAAACCTCAAATTAAAAAAACAGGCTCCAATATTGTAAAATTTTAAAAATTACGTTGGATGCAGGCTGGATAATTGCTGGATGTTGTGGTATTGTAGCACTTCAACACCAGGCCTGGAAACAACCATCAACCCACCTTGATGTGTATTCCACTTTCTGAAACCCAAATCTTATTCTGGTTGTATCGCTCGTCTTAGAACTCGCCTCCTACCGGCAGTTGTTTCCAAAATGGAAATACCTCCCCCCCCTCCCCAAGTATCTTCTCCCATGAACGCCCCACCTTTCTCCATGGCTGCAAAGGTGTGGTTCGCCTCGTCTGAGGCGGGATGTTGTGGGGAGAGCCTCCAGGCAAAGATCCTTAGGATCCTTGACGAGGCCGGCCTGAAGGAGATGATCCCGGACCAGGGGCTTGTCGCGGTGAAGACCCATTTCGGAGAGGAGGGGTGCGACAGCTTCGTCTCCCCCCTCTATATCCGGCAGGTCGTCTCGAAGGTGAAAGAGGCGGGCGGGGTCCCGTTTGTGACCGATACGAACACCCTCTACCGGGGGATGCGGTTTGATGCCGTCTCCCATCTCGCCCTTGCGATCCGGCACGGGTTCGGCTCCGAGGTGATCGGCGCCCCGGTCTTTATTGCTGATGGTCTGCGGTCGAAGAATGATGTGGTGGTGGAGATCCCGGGTGTGCATAAGAACGAGACCCGGATTGCTGCGGGGATCGCCGAGGCGGATGCCCTGGTCGTGGTGTCGCACCTGAAGGGCCATGCCGTCGCCGGGTTTGGCGGTGCGATCAAGAACCTTGCGATGGGGTGTGCCTCCGCAGAGGGAAAACGCGAACAGCACCGGGCGATGCCCGCCATCGTCAGGGATGAGGAGTGTGTCGGCTGCGGCGGCTGCATCTCTGCCTGCCCGGAGGGGGCGATCAGGTTCGATGGCTTTGCACTGGTTGATTCGCACCGATGTATCGGCTGCGGCATCTGCCTTGAGGTCTGCCCGGAATCGGCGATCTACTTCGATTATAAACGTGATGCCGCACGCCTCTCGGAATACCTCGCCGAGTACGCCCTCGGTGCCGCCTCCCTCTTCCCAGAAAAGGCACTCTACCTGAATGTCCTCCTTCGGATCACCCCGGACTGCGACTGTGCTCCCTTCAGCGACCGGCCAATCGTCCCGGATATCGGTATCCTCGCCTCGACGGACCCGGTCGCAATCGATGCGGCAAGCCTCGATCTCGTCGATGGCCAGCAGGGATTCTCAGGGACGCGACTGGCCGCACACCATCGCCCCGGCGAGGATAAGTTCGCCGGGGTCTGGCCGGAGATTCCTATCAGAACGCAGATCCGCCATGGAGAGCGGATCGGGCTTGGAAGAAGTGCGTATGACCTGATCCGGATCTGAATCAGCGGGAGAGCGACTCCCGCATGATCTTGATGGCACAATACTCGCCGCACATCGAGCAGGGCCCCTCATCAGGAACGACTTCGGCGATCCGCTCCGGATCGATGGCATGCTGTACCTGGCCTTTCCAGTCGAGCCCGGCACGGCAGACGGAGAGCCTTGCATCGGCGGCATCTGATCCGATCCTGACCGTATCGCCGATATGAGCTGCGATCCGGAAAGCCATCAGCCCTTCGCGGACCTCTTCTTTTGTGGGAAGGCCGATATGCTCTGCCGGCGTGATCGCACAGAGGTAGTCCGCCCCCGCTGAGACGGCGACGCTCGCCCCGACCGCCCCTGCGATCTGATCATGGCCGACGGCCCGGTCGGTCGCCAGGGGTCCGGCGACGAAGAGGGGGTACGGACAGGCATCCTTGTACGCACGGACACAGGTCGGAATCCGGTCGATCCGGAGATGGCCGCCACACCCCTCAATGATCACCTGGACCCCCTCCCGGTTGCAGGCATCGGCGATCCGGATATGCTCCTCCCGTTCCATCCGTGCGGCTGCATCGGTTCCGTCCATAATACTCCCGCCACGCATCGTGTTGCCGAGCGAGACGATGATCTCATGCCGCCGGGCGATCTCCATCACCTCATCAAAATGCTCGATGAAGGGGTTCTCCTTCCCGGTCCGGAGCATGTATGCCGCAGTCATGGAGCCACCTTTTGAGACGACACCAAGGATACGCTCACTCTCTCTCAGGGCTGCAATCGTCTTGTGGCCCGGGATATGAAGGACGAATGAGCTCACCCCCTCCGCCGCCTGCTGCCTGAGGGTATCGATAATCCCATCCGCATCGAGTTCCCCGATCCCGCCGGCATCGATGACCGCCTGATAGATTGGGACGGTGGTGAGCGGCAGCGTCGTTCCCTTCAGCACCGCCGCCCGGATCTCCCGGATATCCCCTCCCATCGAGAGGTCGGTGAGGGTATCTGCTCCATAGCGCTCGGCGATCCTGGCCTTCTCAACCTCGGCTGCGATATCTGACTTCACTGTTGATGTGCCGATATTCACATTCACCTTTGCAGAGAGCCCCTCTCCGATCCCGATGCCGAGATCCCCCCGTGCCATCACAGTGATACTTCCCCGGGCGATCCCCGGGAGGAGGGTGGCGGGGTCGATCCCCTCCCGCTCTGCTGCGGCCCTGACGACGGGTGCTATCCGCCCCTGCCGTGCCTCTTCTATGATTGTGCCCATCTGCTGGATCCTCCGGTTTGTACGTACACCTTCTGCACCAATCCCGAATGAACGTACGTATTGTGGTCCGGAGGAAATCCCATTTCAATGAACCCTGAAAAAAGTGGGTGGCGTCTCAGGTGCCATACAATGCGACCGAGACGACATCCTCGAATTCTTTACCAGCATCATGCATCTTCTTCTCAACAGCGGCAACTGCGGCCGGGGTATGAATCTTCAGAAGTGCAGCCGCGGTTACTGCCTGGCAGGACTCTGAGGAACTGCAATTGAGATTCTCAATGAGGCAGTCAACAGAGCGTTCATCCCCGATCTCAGCAAGAGCCCATACCGCAGCCGTCCGAAGATGTTCGTCCTCCCTCTTCAGAGCATCAATAAGTGCCGGAACAGCCGGGCTCCCCACCCTGGCAAGTGCCATCACCGCCCTCCAGCGGCCGGCGCTGTTTCCGGAAGCAAGCTCCTCCATAAGCGGACTGACTGCCGGGCCGCCTATCCTCCCAAGCTCAGCAGCTTCCATCAGGCTATGGTATATGTCCATCTGCATCAGGTTCTTTATATGCGTTGAGACCTCATCCTGGGTCTGCTTCTCTTCTCCATCTGCCATCGTTTATCACCTCCTCTATAGTTCCTCTATGAACATTGATCATAAAAGTAAATTTATAAATCATTGATGAACTGCGGTACAGATTTGCATATATTTATTAGTATAGTATGGAATTTTCATTCCCTCAGGAGTTTTGATCATCGTTCTATATCGGATCATCTGAGCCTTCCTCCAAACTCCTTCTCTGTTGGAGTGATGCGATCTCGCCAAGCAGAATCCTGTATGCAGCCCTGTCCTCCGTGACATCCGTATACGTGACATACTCGGTCCCATCGGAGAGCTCGACCGGCTGAAAGAGGATCATCCGTGTGTCGCCATTCTTGCACCGGACCGGATATGTCCGGGGTCTCACCTCGCCCTGCCGTATCTGCTCACGATCTGCCTTCCATGAGGCGATCACCCCCCTCCGTGTCTCAGGGTCAGGAAATGCCTTCTCAAACCATTCTTTTCCGGTGGGAATATCTTCAGGTATGTACCCGAATGTCCGGGTGAACTGGCGGTTGACGAAGAGATACCTCCCGCCGGCATCGATGATAGCCGTCGGGAAGGGAGAGAGGTCAACGATCTCCCGAAAGAGCCGCTCGCTCTTCCGCAGCCGGTCTTCCGCAATCATCCGGTTGATGGCAGCCCCAAGCTCACGACCGATGGAGAGGAGTATCTGCTCTTCATGCGGGGTCACTCTCTTCTTCGTCCGGCTGGCGACATTGAGTGCGCCGATGACGCTCCCTCCGGCAACAAGAGGGACACATACTACGGAAGAGAAACCGGAGAGGGGTCCATGAACTGGGCAGGTATCAGAGTAGGCGTCTGTTATCAGAGGATCGCCCTTGAGAAAGAGTGTACTTGCCGGTGGTGAACGAATCCCGATGGTTCTGACATGGGTGAGAAACTCTTGTGGCAGATTATATGAATGGACAACCGAGGCGGTATCCCCACCGGGATCGATAAGGTAGATTCCCCCGGCATCATACGAAAGGAGCTGGATCGTCATCGTCAGAAGCGTCTCCAGTATTTTCTCCATACTCTGGCACCTGTTAGCGGTGATGATGATCTCATTGAGGATGGAGAGTGCAGCAGACTGCTGGAACAACGCCTCCTCAGCCTCTTTCTGTATGGTGATATCGCGGCCGACGGACTGATATTCAGTGACCTTCCCCGAGGAGTCAAAGATCGCACGGTCACTCCATTCCTGCCACCGGACAGAGCCATCCGGCATGATGATCCGGTGCTGTATTATCCCAAATGGCGTTCTCTCTGTCAATGAGGTGAAGAACGTCCGGAGCCGCTCCCGGTCTTCAGGAGGGATCTCCGGATGGTATCCATGCTCAAGGATATCATCCCTGTCGAGGCCGAAGTACCGGCAGTAGGCCCCATTGACGAAGAGGTATCTTCCATCCGGCCTGAACCGGCAGATGAACTCTGTCTGATCCTCAACAATATTCCTGTATCGCTCCTCACTCTCCCGCAGATCCTCTTCCATCCGCTTCCGTTCTGTTATATCCTCCAAAATAATCGTGATCCCCTTTTCACCATCATCAAATGTCGTCGGTATGACCTGCATCTGGAAGAAGAGCTCCTCTGAATCTTTCTTGAACCGGAGATCAGTGGTGGAATGCTCATCAGTTCCATTCCTCTCAATCATTGCGAGTCCCTCAGGTGAGGTGATCAGAGGAAGTGCTGCATCATGGATCGAGAGGCCGATCACCTCCTCCATTGATGGTACGAAGGTTTTGACAAAGAGATCATTGGCATGGACGATCCTCTTCTCGCTGTCAAGGACAAGGATCAGGTTCTTTGTAAAACAGAGGAAGGCCGAGAGTGGAACCCGCCGGGCGACTGAATAGAGCTTTGCGTTGCCGATGGATCGCATCTCAACCCTTCCTGCGATCCTGAGGATCTCAAGGTGCTTTGAGACCGAGTTCCGGGTTGCACCGATACGCCTGGCCACTTCGGTGATGGTCATTCCCTTCGGTCGGAAATGGAGTCCACGCAGGACTCTTGCCTGCATGTCATGCTCATCCTCCTGGCGGGGTTGCATAGTGTCTCTATAGGTATATTATATATAAAATAATCGTTATTAAATATCTCCTCTACTCCCGGCTCTCCATTGTTGGAATCTCTGCCTGCTCTTGAACGATCCCCTGCCGTTCGATTATCCCTCTTTTCCCGGATACAATATGGTGAAAGAGTCAGGGATTTTTGTGGATAATTCTTAATTTTGGCTTTATTTTTAATATTTGCTGTGGTAAAGCGATATCTTCATGTATACTGATGGCTAACTAAAAAATAATGGATTATAGGAAATTTAACTTTGGTTATGGATGGATTCCCCTCCTGCTCCTTCTGTTTCTGGCAACAACGGGCTGTGTTGCGGATCTCTCCTCTGAGAATACGGTTATCATCACCGACCAGTATGGACGGGAGGTCCCGGTTCCATCAGATGTGGAGTCTGTCCTCTGCTCGGGTGCAGGATCGCTCAGGTATCTCGTCTACCTCCAGGCAGAGGATCTGGCTGCCGGGGTGGACTCTGCTGATAAGGAACAGGATAATGTCCTCGGCAGGCCATATTCGATTGTTCATGCCGAGAGATTTGCCGCTCTTCCGCTCTTTGGCGAGTTCCGTGGCAATGATGATCCCGAGAAGGTCATTGCAATCGGCCCCGATCTCATCTTCAAGGCGGGTTCATCCGGGATAGCATCCGGGGCCGATGCCGCTGATGCCGAGGCACTTCAGCAGAGAACCGGGGTGCCGGTCATCGGGTTCCAGTATGGATCGTTCCGGACAGAGGCAGACCGTCACCTGATGTTTGACTCCCTCCGCCTGATGGGCAGTGTCATCGGGAGGGAGGCACGTGCCGAAGCGGTTATCGCCTTCATTGATGAGACGATTGCCGATCTGGAGGATCGAACACGGGATATCCCTCCAGAAGAACGAAAGCGGGTCTATATCGGTGGTGTCGGTAGCAGGGGTGCCCACGGCATCATCTCGACCGAGCCTGCATATGGACCGTTTGGCTGGGTGCATGCGGAGAATGTGGCTTCCGGTCTTGGAACTGCGCATGCCGATGTTGCCAAGGAAGCCCTTGTGGACTGGGATCCCGACTATATCTTCATCGATCTCTCCACAACAAACCTCGGAGAGTCCGGTGCGATCGATCAGCTGACGACCGATCCCGCACTGAATTGTCTCTCTGCCGTGAAGAGCGGGAAGATCTATGGCGTACTCCCGTACAATGCCTATACCACAAACTATGGGACCGTCCTGGCAAATGCGTACTTTGTCGGCAGCGTCCTCTACCCGGAGCGGTTTGCAGATATCGATCCGGCTGAAAAAGCTGATGAGATCTACTCCTTCCTCGTCGGGGAGCCGGTATTCTCAGAGTTAAACAGCCAGTATAGCGGTCTTGGGTTCTCGCAGCTCCACCTCTGAATCCCTTCTCATCTTTTTCTCCCAAGTGGGGGGGGTTCCCCCACCGGTTGTCCGTACCTCCTGCATGATTTCTTCTTCACATGATTTGTTAAAACATCGAAAAATTTGTTATAATATCTACTACACAAGAATAAACAGGTGTGTTTAAGTAAGCGTCTCGCCCATCCTCATACGAAGTGGTGCTATGAATAGTCGAATTGGTGTCATCCTCTGCGGAGCGGTGCTCCTCGCCCTCCTTGCAGTTGCCGGATGTACAACAGATCCCGGAGCTGATCAGAAGCCTTCTGGATCTGAGATGACCGTGACGGATGGCTTCGGCCGGACGGTGACCTTTGCAACCCCTGTTGAGAGTGTCCTCTGTTCGGGATCGGGAACCCTCCGGTACCTTGTGTACCTGCAGGGTGAGGATCTCGTCGTCGGTGTTGACAGTCAGGATAAGAACTACCGGGAGATCGAGGGGAGGCCCTATGCCCTGGTCCACCGCGATCATTTCATGACGCTCCCACTCTTTGGCGAGCTGCGTGGAAGGGACGACCCTGAAAAGATCATTGCTATCGGCCCTGATCTCGTCTTCAAGGGATTCCTGCCTGGAACTTCATATGCCGCCGGTATGGCTGACGTAGACGATCTGAAGGCGAGGACGGGTCTGCCGGTGGTTGGATTTGTCTATGGCTCTCTCAGAAATGATGCCGAAAAAGCCGAGATTCATACCGCCCTCCGGGTGATGGGTACGGCGATAGGAAAAGATGATCGTGCCGAAGAGGTGATCGCGTACATCGATGCGACGATAGCGGATCTTGAGGCACGCACAGGTGATATCCCTGCTGCTGAACAGAAGCGGGTCTATATCGGAGGTGTGAGCCTTGCCGGAACCCATGGCATCATCTCGACCGAACCGGCGTACCCGCCGTTCCTCTGGGTGCATGCAGATAATGTTGCCGGAGGTCTTGGTATTGCACATGCCGATGTTGCCAAAGAGGCGTTGGTGGACTGGGATCCCGAGTATCTCTTCATTGATGTGAATACCATGACAACAGATGATGAAGGTGCAATCGGGCAGCTGAAGCATGATCCCGCATTACAAGGACTGACTGCGGTGAAGGAGGGCAGGGTCTATGGTGTCCTCCCCTACAACTTCTACATGACAAACTACGAGACGGTCCTTGCAAACGCGTACTTTGTCGGGAACGTCCTCTACCCCGACCGGTTTGAGGATGTGGATCCTGTGGAGAAGGCTGAAGAGATCATGACCTTCTTCCTTGGAGAACCGGTCTTTGCAGATCTGAACAGCCAGTATGGAAACCTCGGGTTCACGCAGATCCCGATCTAATCTCCTCCTTCTCTTTTTCTCTTCAGTATTCCGGCATCGCTCAGATCCGCCTGCTCACCGTCCGTGCATGCAGCCTGATCGCCAGCAGAGTAAATACGATAGAAAATACCGCCAGTGCAGCGAAGTTAGCAAACAACGGGAAGGTGTTCGTTCCCATGATGCAGTAGCGGGCAATATCGGTGAAGTAGGTGAGGGGGGAGCAGACTGCAAGCACCTGTCCCGCAAAGGGGAGCTGCTCCACCGGGATGAAGACGCCGCTGATGAAGATGAGCGGGAACTTCAGGAGGGAGGAGAGCATCATGATGTTTGACGGCACATTCGTCGCCGGTGTCGAGAGGAGGAGCCCGAGCGCCGAGAAGCAGATCGAGGCGAGGATGATCCCGGCGGCGAGGATGAAGGGGTGGAGGGGGATGATCCCGAGGATCGCCCCGATCCCAATCGGGACGACGGCGATCCCGATCCCAAAGAGGACGGAGGCGAACATATCACCTGCGATCAGGGTCTTCATCGTGACGGGGCAGGCGATGAGCCTCTCAAGGGTCCGTGCCTGCGCCTCCCAGGGCTGGATCACCGGGGAGACAGCGGTTGCCGTGAAGAAGACGGTCATCGCCAACAGGCCCGAGATGAGAAACGGCATTGACAATCCCCGGTTTCCGGCTGCGAATGCGAGGAAGAGGAAGAGCGGCATGAAGAGGCCGAAGATCACGACCGGCCCTTTTGCATAGTAGATCCGGATATCCTTCTTTGTGATCGCAAAAGCCCGCTTTGCCTGTTCGATGATACTCTCCGGGTTCATGCGGAGTCAGCTCCTGTAAGCCTGAGAAATGCTTCGTCCATGGTCGGTACCAGTGTCCGGAGCATCTCAATCTTCAGATGGTGTTCTCTTCCGAAGATGGTGATTGTGTGGATGGCAGAATCGACGTCCCCGGTGGTGATCACCCACTTGTCCCCTTCCCGGCGGGCAGACTCGATCCCCGGGAGTGTTGCGAGGTCGCCGGCTGATCCGGCCGGGCTGAAACTGACCTCGATGGTATGCAGCCGTTCTATCGCCATCTTCAGCCGCTCGGGTGAGTCGATTGCAACAATCCGTCCCTTTCGGATGATAGCGACCCGGTCGCAGAGCCGGTTCGCCTCCTCCATGTTATGCGTGGTGAGGAAGATCGTGGTTCCGTTCCTGTTCAGCTCCCGGAGCATCCCGGTGATCAGGTGGGTGCTCTGGACATCGAGGCCGGATGTCGGCTCATCGAGGAAGAGGAGATCCGGCTCGTGGAGGAGTGCCATTGCAAGGATCAGCCGCTGTTTCATCCCTTTTGAGAAGCCCTGCACTTTCTGGTCCTTTCGTTCGAGGAGGCCGAGGCTTGTAAGCAGCGTTTCTGCACGATCTTCCGCATAGCCCCGGGGGACGCCATAGAGCTCCCCCATCAGCATCAGGTTCTGCCAGGCGGAGATGTCGGTGTAGGCGTTGGCGGTCTCCGGCACCACCCCGCATCGTTGTTTTGCGCGAACCGGGGCATGCACGATATCATTGCCGAAGATAGCAGCCGATCCCCCATCCGGCCGCATCACCCCGGTCAGCATCCGTGCGGTCGTCGTCTTTCCGGCACCGTTTGGGCCGAGGAATCCGAATATCTCGCCTCTTCTGACCTCAAACGAGATCGAGTCCACCGCGACGATATCGCCGAAGGTCTTTCGGAGGTCCGTTGCGATGATGGCGTCCTCGTGATGATCTGCTTCTTTCACACTCCCTTCTCCTGCTGAATTGCTCTTCTTTCTATTACTATTGAAAGAATAGCATTAAAAGGGATGACTATGGTACACTGAAGTAATGTGCAGGGATACGCCCTCTCAAACCATCTGTCCGCTTCGGGGCATTCTCCCGCTCCTTTCGAAGAAGTGGGCACTCCCGATCATCACGACAGTGGGGATGGCAGGCAGTATCCGATTCACCGATATCGAGCGGATACTGGTAGGAATCAGCCCGAAAACCCTCACCGATACCCTCTCGGATCTTCTGGCTGAAGGCCTGCTGAACCGGAGCTTCCATGCAGAGACCCCTCCACGGGTGGAGTATTCGCTGACTGCTGAGGGTGCGGCTCTCTGCTTCGCGATGCAGCCGCTGATCGAGTGGGCAGCAGATCGGAAAGGATCAGGGCGGCGGGAGTGCCTGCCCGCATGTCGGGTAGATGGGGCAGAGAATCTCTGTGCCACCCATTCCGAGAGTACCTGATCTACATCCTCTCATCTGAACAGGGGATGCAGAGACGCTCACCATCTCTCTTATTTAGCCGGTTTACAGCAACCATCTCTTTACAACGGGAGCATTCTGCCTGTTCAAAGGCTTTTGTCTTCTTCATAACTTCTGTCTGGAAACGCCGGACGGTAAAGAGTTCTTCCTCGGGCATCGAGAGGATGACATCCGCCACCTTTCCCATCCTCTGGTCGAATATCTTCCGTTCTTCTTCGGTAGCCTCACCTGAGAAGACCGCTTTTCTGAGTTTTGCGACGACGGGATCGATCTTCTCGAGATCAAAGTCCCGGTGTCTGAGTATCCGGATCGCCTCCCCGTTTCGCCTGTTGATGAAGGTATAGGCGTGCTTCCCGTAATCATTGATGTTCAGGTTCCCTTTTCCAGAGGTGCATCCGGTGATCACCTGGATGGCATCGATTCCGCAGGCTTCACTCGTCTCAATCACTGCCTGTAGATCTTTGCCATCATTGCCCTGCACTCCAAGTTCGTTTGTTGCCTTCTCGCAGACCCGTGTGGCAAAGGCAAGTCCGCCGCAGAGATGGCCATGGAACTGGATCAGTGCCTCCAATAGGGCCTTTTTGTCATCCTGTGCTTTCATACGGATTATTTTGTATCCAGGTTCTATATATTATGATTCTATGGATTTGTAAGATCAAATATGGGTATAATTCGTATATTCCTTAAAAAAACCTATAATATGGTAAAAAAATATGATTTAATTAGATGCAATAGAGAAAACAAAACACTAATCTCACTTTGCGAACCCTTTGTAAAAGTACCACCTAATTATATTGAAAAACCATAAAGTACAATTATATGTACAAACAAATATAATGCCAGTAT
>NZ_JALJYG010000016.1 GCF_024170505.1 Methanocalculus alkaliphilus | reverse complement strand
GTTTCCTAATATATGACAGAGAATTGACGATAGGTTTAAGTGGGGTGGGGAGAATTATTCCGACGAAGTTGGGGATTTCTAGACCGACGTTGACACCAGACAACGTACAGTAAATCCACCTTTTTCTACTGCCGCAAGAGCTACTGTATATTTCATGATTACTCACCGTTGTTTCGGGTATAGTGAGATCATTATTGGAATAATATGATAGTACAGGTGTAGTATGAGAGAGAAGCCAGATGAATTAAGAGAACACAAGAATAATGGTGAAGTATTTTTCATTGCGCCCAGAGAGATCGATATGAACCCGGCTCATCAGGTCCGGGAGTATGGATCCTCCCTGTCTGATCTTCAGGCGGCTGAGAATCAAAGGCTTCTTAGATAGAGAGAATCTAATACCTATATACGACAGGGATGTGACCCCCTGCTGAGCAGAGGCTCAACCAGACGGTCACAATACAAACAATGAGGCAGCGACTCAGGAGAGGATTCAAGAGGTGACTATTCAATCAAACAATGGGGGCGAACTCGGTTCAGACAGTCCAAAAGCCCTCGTAACCGGGTGTGCCGGGTTCATCGGGAGCACCCTGACCGACCGGCTGCTCGCAGACGGGTTTGAAGTTATCGGGATCGACCGGTTCTCGGATTATTATGACCGGGAGCTGAAGGAGCAGAACCTTGCCGCTGCCATGCAGCACCCCCGGTTCACCCTCATCGAAGAGGATATCGTGGAGATGGATACGTTCCCCGCAGTCGACTATGTCTTCCACCTCGCCGCCCAGGCCGGTGTCCGGGCATCCTGGGGCCGGAGCTTTGATATTTACACCCGCGACAACATCCAGGCGACCCAGCGGCTGCTTGACTTCTATGCAACTGATGCAGCCGCCTCTTCCCGCCTGAAGCGCTTCGTCTACTCCTCCTCCTCATCGGTCTACGGCGACATCGAGCTCCCGATGCGTGAGGACCGGATGGTGCAGCCCGTCTCCCCCTATGGCGTCTCGAAGCTCGCCGCCGAGCACCTCTGCTACCTGTACTGGAAGAATTATGGGGTGCCGACCGTCTCGCTCCGCTACTTCACGGTCTACGGCCCCCGGCAGCGGCCCGACATGGGGATCAACAAGTTCGTCCGGGCGATCCGTGCGGGCGATCCGATCACCATCTACGGCGACGGCACCCAGACCCGCGACTTCACCTATATCGATGATGCGGTTGAGGCGAATGTGGCGGCGGCTCTCGCAGATCCTGCCGATCCAGCCACCCCCAATGGTGCCGGAATCCTCGGCGAGGCCTTCAATATCGGCGGCGGCAACCGGATCAGCGTCATCGATCTCATCCATGCGATCGAGGATGCCACCGGCCGGACCGCCCTCCTCCACCATGCAGAGGAGCAGAAGGGCGATGTCCAGGACACCTGGGCGGATGCCGGGAAGGCGGAGCGAGTCCTTGGGTGGACTGCGAAGGTGCGGATCCAGGAGGGGCTGGAGCGGTATGTGGGGTGGATTGATGGTTGATATGAGAATCCTGTACAAGATTGAGTGCCAATGAGTCCGGAGACAGTATACCATGGTGGGTATACCCGTAGGATGAGGAATGGGGTCATGGCACGCCTGAAGACATCGGTGAAGCGGTATCGCAGGACCTATACAATCTTGGAGTTCTACTCACGGGGATTTAAGCGCCATCTTCTCGCCCTCCTTGTCTTCTCGATGCTCCTTGGCCTGATGGAGACGTTCCAGATTGTTCTTTTGTATCCGATCCTGAATGCCTCGTTTAATATTCAGGAGGCCGGAATTCCGTTTATTGAACCTCTCTATAGTATTGTGCGGAATTATAGCTCCCTGCCAGAGATCGTGACATTCTGTCTCTTGTTCATCGGATTTGTCTTCCTGACGTTTGTGGTGACGATCCTCTATAAACTGATCTCACTCCTTTTTACGAAAGCGGTGATTGTGAAGACGAAGGGAAGTATCTTTGACAAACTGAAGGAGAGCGACTACCGGTATTTTGTGGATAACAAGCAGGGGGATGTGCTCTACAATGTAATCACCTCTCCCCAAAAGATAAAAGAATTTCTCGAATACTCAACGAAAATCTTCTCCGATGTCGTCGTTGTCCTTGTGATTCTTACCACCCTCTTCTTTATGAGCCCTGTCGCCATGGGAATTCTCCTCGTTGGGGGGATTGTGTTTGTTATAGTAGTGCGGTTTGTTGGGAATCGTGTGGCATATGTCATCGGAAAAGTCCAGATGGCATCCGTTTCATCAGAAAATGCAGTTATCACACAATATGTCTCGGGTCTCCGACAGATACGATCCGTCCATGCCGATGGACACTGGAAAAAGGAGTATGTAAAGGCCCTACGCCATTACTGGGATAAATTTGTCAGGTATCGGTTTGCTGAATCCATTCCTGCGATGCTTCTTCAGACGATATTTTTCAGTGCAATAGCGGGAATTGTCATCGTTCTCTATTATATCCACACTGATCAGTTCATGTACATCGTCCCTCTCATCGGGACATTTGCATTTTCAGCACTCAAGATCCTGCCGCGGCTCTCAGAAGTCAGTAACCTAAATATGAAGATGATGGATGCGTATGCGAACCTCGAGCGAATCCATGATTTCCTTAATGACTCACAGTACAACACCATCCAGAACGGCACCGTTCCCTTCGAGGAGCTCACCTCCGACATCGTCTTCGAGGATGTAGGCTTCCATTACTATGAAGACCAGGATCTGATCACTGATGTTAACCTCACGATACACAAAAACCAGGTCACCGCACTCGTCGGCCATTCGGGTTCCGGCAAGTCGACGATCGTCTCCCTCCTCCTCCGCTACTATGATGTCACCGAAGGCAGAATCACCATCAACGGGATCGATCTCAGGGAGTACGATATCGCCACCTTCCTTTCAAAGGTCGGGTATGTGAGCCAGGATACCTTCATCTTCAATGCTTCTGTCCGAGAGAACATCGCCTTTGGCGGCGACTACACCGATGACCAGATCATTGAGGCCGCCCGGAAGGCAAACATCCACACCTTCATCGCCGCCCTCCCTGAGGGTTATGACTCGATCGTCGGCGACCAGGGGCTGAAGCTCTCCGGCGGGGAGAAGCAGCGGATCGCCATCGCCCGCGCCCTCGTCCGCGAGCCCGAGATCCTGGTGCTGGACGAGGCGACGAGCAATCTTGATAATGAGTCAGAGGCGATTGTCCAGGCATCCATCAACCAGATTTCTGAGACTATCACAACCTTCATTATCGCCCACCGGCTTTCGACGATCCGGCGGGCAGATACGATCTATGTGATGAGCACGGGGAGAGTCTTGGAGAGCGGTTCCCACAATGAGTTAATGGAGTTGAGAGGGAGGTACTATGAGTTGTATGAGAGGGGGGGCGGGAAAAAATAAAAATATGGGGTGGGAGGGTATAGAAACGTGAGGGCTCTAAAGGTGAAACCACAAAGTTAAATTTATACCTATCCCCTTTCAAATCAGGAGTGGTAGATGAATTTAGTAAATATCAATTCGACAGCCTAAAGAGAGGATAAAAAATTTAAATTTTAAATTAAAATGGTAATTAAGGAAAAATGTTATGACTCGATTGATAAAAATTATTAATGATAAATTTATTCGGCTTTTTGCAAATAAATATCAATGTGCGGATTGTGATTTTCATGGATCAACAGATTATTGGTTAAAAAGATATGAGAATGGAAAAAGGTCTGGAAATGGTTCATATGGTGAATTGGGGGCTTTAAAAGCTAGAATTTTAAATTCATTTGTTGAATCGGAAAATGTAAGTGAAGTAATTAAATTTGGATGTTGTGATGGAAACCAATTAAGTATGGCAAACTATATTAATTATATTGGGTTTGATATATCTCCTTTCGTGTGAGTTGAATTAATGCGAGTACTTATAATTTTAAAGTATATTCCCACATTTTCTTCAAACTTCAAATCAGATCTATTACATACGATCATTAAGGGGCATGAAGAAGAGGGGCACTCTGTTCTTCTTTTAAGCACTAGTTGGGCCGCCCCATCCAAGTGGGACGTGATTAATGATGGTTTCTGGCTGCATCAAAGGGCATTATATTGGTTATTAGGTAAAATCTCAACACCCTTGGCATTTCACTATCGTCAACCTCATATTATTCGATCTGTTATCCGTGAACACAAGAGTGATCCAATTGATGTCATCTTAGCCGTCTGCACAGCAGACTATCCAGGTTTATGTGCATATGCGATAAATGATGTGAGTGGGATTCCTTATGTGATACAGGAGCATAAAAATTTTGAACGGAAATATTCGTTTTTGGATGATATTGATAAATTATACCTTAAGTCACTGAGAGATGCAAACGCATTGATAACTGTATCACCTCAAGCGAAAGATGTAATGATAAAACTTGGGGTTCGAAAGGATATTGCTGTAATACCAAATGCTCTGTCCGATGAATTTTATATTACTCCTGTAGTTGAGAAAGGTATGCTTTGTGATGAAATAAGAAAATGGGGTGATGGAGGCTTTATTTATGGGGCTTGGACAAATTGGAGGGATATTAAGCGACTTGATATATTATTAAAGGCATTTCTTGAGGTACGGTGTTCTGACATAAATGCAAAACTTATTATTGCAGGTTCGATTCAATCACAATCGGATGAGATATGGGTTAAAAATTTTATTACTGAGAACTCCCTTGATAATTATATCTTGCTATTCGGAGTTGCCGATCGGGAGCAAATTCATCAAATCGCATATGCCATAGATTGCTGTGTTATATCAAGCGATTATGAGACATTTGGCTTACCTGCTTTAGAAGCCTTGGCGGCTGGTAAGCCTGTCGTATCTACTCGTTGCAATGGACCAGAATATATTATAAATTCCACAAAACTGGGAAGGGTTGTTGAAAAAGGCGATTCTTCAATATTAGCCTCAGCTATGAAGGAGATTTATAATACCAGACGAACATTCGATCCTGAGCTGATTCGAAATAGTGCTTTACAGCGCTTTTCACGTTCATCAGTTCGTAATCAATTTACTAGGATATATCGAGAGGTAATAAATGGAAAGCAATAATTGTTGGTATATAATTGACATCTAATTAAAAAAAATAATCGATTAGATTTAATTATATATTTAAACTATTAGTTGATTAATGATCGATTGTGTGATCTGCTTGAAAAAAAAAGGATGATTGAAATGTGTTTACACTCAAATGAGGATAAGCTTATTAATATAATTGTTTTAGGATCTAATAAAAGTGGTTCGAGTGCGGTTTTTGATTATTTAGCTGGTAGAGCAGACATCGCTGATCCTTTACAAGGACAGGAACTATCAATCATGCAGAATCCTTATGGAATCTTGTCATTTATTTCCGCTGTTTACGAATCATATTATCCGACCATTGGCGCCGAATTACTTGATAAACTGGAGTGGATGTTATATCGCGCGGGATATCCACGCCGTGGGTATACATGTGGATATGGATTAAAAAATATTATACCTGATTATAATCATAAGGTAAAAAAATATATCAACGAAATCACTGACATTCAGTATCCTTTTGCATATCAACACTATATGTTAAATGCTTCGAAGCTCAGGATTTTGAAAACTATAATACTTGAATCAATTTTAAAAAATAAGATTACTACGTGTCAGCGAATTCCCGTATCGAAAGAACAATTTATTACTATAACAAAAGATTTTTTACTTAGTTTGCTTGAGCATAGGATCTATGTTTCTGATACCATCAGAGGTGTTATTATAAATCAAGCGGGTTCATATTGGTGTCCTGAAAAATCTCTGGATCTTTTCCATAATCCTCGTCTGATTGTTGTCTCGCGTGATCCTCGCGATCAATTTGCTGAGCTGAAAGTCAAAAAAGGGCTTACTGATGTAAAAACATTTGTCAGCTGGTACAAATCTATTATGGCCCTTAAATCAATTAATTATGGCTGTACTAATTATAATACTAATATTATCTACATACAATTCGAAGATTTCGTTCTTAAGCATGAGCAAGAGCGAGAGCGACTTTGCTCATTTCTTGGTATAGAAACCGATGTCATATCAACATTTCAACCAGGTATTTCGGCTAAAAATATAGGTAAATATCATAGAGAACTGTCAGTTGCAGAATATAAATATATTGAAAAGCATCTTGAATCCTATATAGTTAATCGAGGTAATTTTTAGATGATGTGTTCATTAAATGATATAATTAATATTATATGTATTGTTAAAAGAGGATTAAAATGACTCGTATTTCTAATAAAATTAACGCCTATCTCTGGAGCACCTACCTTCCCCCAGCCGAATTTCCAACTTGGCCATCAGACTGCATTACACCGGAAGCCAGAGGGACCCAATACTCTCCCGGGGAAGCCACCGATCGCTTTGATCCACTCTTTAACACATTATTGAACACACATCCTCAAAACGTCACATCATCCCTCTCAGTAGGGGATGGGACCGCAGGGCAATCTTCGGTGCTCTTCTGGAGCGTATTGAACCAGTTCAGATCTCGTTTTTTACCTTTGGAATGCCGGGACAGCTGGATTCGTACCAAAGAGGATTATCAGGTGACGCTCGCGGCTGCCTTTGCGTATCTGAATGATGAACAGGTTGTGTCGTGGGTGGACCTGGATCTGCTATGGGATGAGCATGTTCGGCGCCGACGGGATCATGGGGATGCGTTCTGTGTGTTGATCGGGCTTACGGCGAACCTAGTGGAGAATCCACTGGGTGATGATGCTCTATATGATAGAGAAGGGGAGGTATTCGCCTGAAGATTGTCTATATTGCCACCTCGATCATCCCGTCACGCACAGCGAATAGTATTCATGTGATGAAGATGTGTCAGGCATTCGCACAGAATGGGCATGAAGTGGTTCTCATTGTGCCAGATTGGATAGAAAGACGAGAGCCTGGGGTACTCAATGCTTTCGATTTTTATGGAGTGGAGAAGTGTTTTGAGATTGAATATATCCCATTATATTCGATAAAGGGGAAAGGGTTATTATTTGGATATCAAGCTGCACGAAAAGCTCTGGTGTTTGATCCGGACTTAGTCTATGGGAGAGACGTTGCAGCATGCTTTTTTACCTCATGTCTGAAGCAATCAATCGTTTTTGAATCCCATGCACCAATGAATGATTTCTTTTATGGAAGTTTATTGAAGCAATTGTTGAAAAGTCACTATCTGAAAAAACTTGTAGTTATTACCTATGCATTGAAAAATTATTATATTAATAATTATGATATTATTGCTGATAAAATTATTGTTGCTCCGGATGGAGCGGATCCTTTGCCTAATAATGTAGTTCCTGTAAATTTACCAAATAAAGCTAAGAAATTGCAAGTTGGTTATGTTGGTCATTTATATCCTGGCAAAGGTATGGAAATTATTCGAGAGCTTACCCCAAGATGCCATTGGGCTGATTTCCATATAATTGGTGGGTTTGAATCAGATATTAAGTATTGGAAGGATAAAATGGATAATCTGAAAAATATATACTTTCATGGTTATGTTCCACATTCAAAAACAACACAATATCTTTTGGCTTTTAACGTTGTTCTTCTTCCAAACCAAAAGCAAGTAAGCACATACGGAAGAGAGGATATAGGTGAGTGGACATCTCCTTTAAAACTTTTTGAATACATGGCAGCAGGGCGGGCGATTATCTCTTCAAATGTAGCTGTTTTACAAGAAGTTCTTGATGATGGCTATAATGCATTATTGTGCGATCCTGATGATGTTGATTCATGGGAGAGAGCTTTGATATATTTGTGTGAAGATTTGAATTTACAAATCCGATTGGGAGAAAATGCAAGGGATGATTTTACGAATAAATATTCCTGGTACTCACGAGCTAATAGGTTGATCCATATCATAAGTCAATAGTATATATGCGATTAGCGAATATATAATATATTATATTATATCCGACATTCGGCATCTAATTTTTCATGCATAATATTTTTCCACCCCCGGCTGTCAACGTCGGTCTAGAAATCCCCAAGTATGTCGGAATAATTCTCCCCACCCCACTTAAACTTATCGTCAATTCTCTATCAAACATTAGGAAACCTCTATTCTGCCGATTCATGCTTGTTCACCCATAATTTGTGGCTCTTTCTGTCTTTCATACGGTAACTTTCTCCCCGGATATTCACTGTTCTACCCAACTTTGCCATTAACAAGAAATAAATGTGTTCTTAGTGATGTTTGAATCGACCAAAATGCAAAAAAAACTAAGAACTAATGAATTTGAGCCGAATGACAATATATCCTTTCCTATCGGCACTATGTACCTCGTTAATCGGCTGTATGAAGTCCTGAACTTTTGCGATATTTTCGGGAAACACAAGACAAGAGGTATCGATATCAATAATCTGCTTCGAGCACTCATCAGCTACAAACTGACAGATAACTTCAGCATTAAGAGGTCACACGACTGGATCAACCGGCCTGAAGTTCGTGCCGAATTCACCCTCCCTTCATTTAGTGAAAGAACACTCTACCGTGTCCTCGAAATTCTTGGTGCCAAGCGGGAAGAAATCATCTCCGACATCCAGGATGTCCTGTTTGAGAGGTATGAATTTGAACACACCAACATCAACATGGACTGGTCCAGCCTTGTTCTATATGGTCAGAAGGCTCCACTTGGAAAGTATGGGTACAGCCGTGATCATCGACCAGACAAGAAACAGATTACCATTGGTGTTACAGAACTTGCCGATCCGATCAATGTCCCGATTGGAATGACAATCGAACCTGGCAATCTCAATGATCAGATCCACTTCAAGAAGACCTATCGGCAGTCCAGCGGCCGGCTCAGAGAGGGTTCTCTGGTGATATTTGACAAAGGAGCGAACAGTATCGCCAATACCCAGATGATCCCGGCAGACAATATGCAGTACAATCACAGGAAAGAAACTCAACAAGAGCGATGACAAGATAATCGCTGAATTTGAAACTTATAATCCTCAGGTTGTTGATGAGGAATCAGGAATTCGCGGAATTATCATTGATAAGCCAAACAGTACCAACTATCTCTACTTCTCAGAAAAGCTACAGAAAGAGCAGCTGGAATCCAGGGCCAGAAAAGTTGTGCGACAGATACAGGAAGCCAAGGCCATTCAGGAAAGTATTGAGAAGAAAAAGGCTCTTCCCAAGCGATTCAGGATAAATAATCTTCTTGTGGATGTGGACTACTCCATCCAGACAAAACTGATGGAACTCTCAGAAGATGATGCCGTCAGACTTCTTGAAGAGAAGTTCATCACCGGGAGGGAGGGATTTTTCTGCCAGAAATCGAGTGAGAATTTGACACTTCCCGAAACCCTTCTGACCTATCGAAAAAAGGACTCGATCGAGAAGATATTCAACTCTCTCAAGAATGAGATCGAGATCAAACCATTGCGTGTATGGACAGATAACAGCATTTACGGTGCTTTAATTATTGGATTTCTTGCACAGTTATTCATCTCACTGGTCCGGTTCGAGATCCCGGAACTGAAGCATACGTCAACAAAATTCATGAAAAAGGCGCTATCGAATTTGACAGTTACAGTAGATTCGTGGAAGAGGAAGTCAAAAAAGTTCATTTACTCCAATTTTGATGCCATTAACACGATGGTTTTACGGTATAACTGGGCGGTTACATGAAATTTTGATGGGAAAATCGTCAACTGTCAAATACAGTATCCCGATGAAATTCTGGAAAAATTAGATCACGGTAGTGGATGCTGTGACCGGTGACTGAAGCCAAAGTGGCAAACTTAGGTGTACATTTTAAAAATGTAAATGTATATAAAACTATGTACGATTAATTTTGAGTGTTTTCGGTTTTACTGCCGAAGGTGGGATATATTATATTATTTCCATAATATATGTAGACTTTTTTATTTGTAAACACTTTACTGAGCTCTCTCTGATTATTAATATTTAAAAATATTGCATCTAAATCATTCAATATTTCATAATTTCCAAAATACACATAGAAATAATCATGATCTTGTCTGCGTATTGTTGACAAAGGAAACCTTCCTATACTCCATAGTTCCTTTGTCTGCCTCGAAACTGGTCTTATAATATTTGTATTTTCATTAAAATTTTCTTTTAACCATAAAGCAGCGTATTTTTCATTTTCAGAAATTTTTGTTTGTAAATACTCAGTAGATTCATTACTAGTGAAGACATTATCACTTGTTCCAACAATTTGATATGGTATACCAAAAGAGAACAGATAGTAACTTATAATCATCAGCAATAGACAAGTTGTTGCAACACATTTATAATTAAACCTATTAGGTTTGTCAATGATGAATGATAGTATTCTGAATGTATACAATACTCCTAGAATTAGGAAGGGTGATGTAAAAATAAGAGTAAGGGGAAATAACCTTACGTACCCATAAACGGCATTAATTTGAGGGACAAATACAATTGAGCCTAATATTGTAATACAGAAAAACGCACATATTATGTACTCCCCTCTGATTGTTGGAAAAGGACTTAAAGGTTTGTTTTTGACTAAAGAATCCAATTTTCCAGGTGTCCGTATGAATAAAAATAACATGCTCACAAGGGTTCCAATACCTATGGATAGTAAACATGCCCATACAGTTAACCAATGAATTGCACTCAAAAAGGCTACCCTGAATGTGGGTGAAAAAAGCATCTCTTTTCCACGTAAATCTAGTGTATCATGAGCGTTAGCACTAAATAGGTATTGATGAAATGATTCAGATACAACCTCCACCAATGTTATGAAAACACCTCCTCGGAAGAGAAGGAATGTCCATGACAGGAGAAAAATGATATAAAAAGCAATAAGCCCTAAACTCACTTTATCATATGTGTCGGTTCTTTGATATAAAAAGTGTGCATATAATATCCAGATTGAAAAAATTGCGAGAAATATATAAGCGGTGGTGTAATGAGTTAGGACTATCGATATGATAAAAACAACGTAAAAAAAATTTTTTCCAGTGTGATCAATATTTTTATTAGTTGCTATATATATAATCAATGCACAAAAAAAGATGGCAAGGTTTGTTCTGGGTGCTGCAGAAGATATTATTGTATAGTATTGTGATGTAAAAAAAAAGGATGCAAAAAGGGATAAAAAAGATCCAAGATATTGTTTAATCGAATAATAGATAACTAAAGGTGAAAGGGAGCAAATAAAAACATAAATAAATTTGAAAAGTAATTCTGTCTGCTGTATAGCGCATATAGAAAAAATTATCGTTGGAAGTAACGAAATACTTAAAGACAGTCCTAGGTTTCCGCCTAAAAAGGTCCATTGGGCATTTTCATAAACGGTCAAGAAGTGTAATCCATATTCCCTCTGAACATCTGAACCGAAAATATATGGGAAACGAAGCATGACCATTGATAATAATGAGAAGGAGATGACAAATAGCGATAGTGGAAAGATGCTATCGTTGATCGTATCCTTATACAAGGTTAGAATCAATAAATAAACCGGGATTGTTAACAAAGCTCCAATTATTAATGTATTACTCCCCGTTACGCTTAACCTATGAACTGAAAAAAAAATTGCCGCAGGGATTAAAATTAAAAAAGAAAGAAGAATTTTATCCATCGATTTGAATCGTGGAATAAGGCATGAAGAAAATTTATAATAATTATTTTTAACTCCTATTATTATCAAAATTATATATGCTGTAGTGAAGGTAACCCAAATGCATTTCGTACTGAGAGGCTCTTGAAATCCCATTAAGGGTAAACTATGGTTGATTAAGAATCCATATATATAACTAAAACTGACGCTAATTCCAACGATTAAGAAAAATTTTTCAAAAATATTAATATTTTGTATGTTTAAAATTGGTAGTATTATGAGTCCTGGCAAAACAAGTATGAAAAGAAAACCGAATATAAATGATAAATAAGGTACATCGAAAAAAATATATGTTGATGAAATAACCAAAATTGTGGTTAAGAGATATGCCTGCTGATATTTAGGGTTTATTAAAGCCAATTTATTCTCCTCTTATTTTTATATTGATTTAATTATTAATAATAATTTTTAATATATTTTTCCAATTATTCACAACCTTCTCTAACTGATACTCCTCCTCCACATACCTTCTCCCCGCCTCAGCAATCTTCTCCAGCTCCGGACACGCAAGCGCCCTCTTCACATTCTCCGCGATGCACTCGGGGGAATTATTCTCCATTATAAATCCGGTCTTCCCATCTATTATAACATCCGGTATCGCCCCGACCGGCGTCGCCAGCACCGGAATGCCGCAGGCCATCGCTTCAAGCATGATGTTGGGGAGCCCCTCGGTGTAGGAGGGGAGGACGAGGAGCCGGAGTTGGTTCAAGTACTTGGGAAGGTTGTCGTGGGAGATCCAGCCTGGAAGGTCGACACGGTCTGTAATGCCCTCTTCTTGCAGGGAGTTTTCGATCGACTCCTTCAGTTGCCCATCCCCGCCGATGAAGGCGCGGAGGTCTTGGTTATGTGGATGGCCGCCATCACTGTTGCTGTCGTTGAGGATGGCGGGGAGGGCTTGGGCGAAGTGCTGGACGCCTTTCTCCCCGCTCAGGCGGCCGATGTAGCCTATAAGGGGGGGGCGGTCGGTGTAGGGGGTGGTGACGGTGAAGGTGGTGAAGTCGAGGAAGTGGCGGTGGGCGATAATGATTTTGTGGCGGTAGGGTTCGAGGCTCCATTCTTTAATTAAATTTGGAGAGTAAATGATGATTTTATCGGCAAGAGATAAACAAAAATGTGCCAGTATCTTTATAATATTTAAATATCTATCATCAGATAATTGAGACTCACGAATAGCGGATCCTACCATGACTATGTTTATTTGTTTATTTAACAATTTGGCTGAGATAATTGGGATTATTGAGCGTTGCCCCCCCAAAAAAAACCAACTGGTCACTTTTTCTCTAGTTATTAAAATAATTGACAGTGCTTTACATTGACCGTATAGATATCGAGGTATTTTTTTCATAGAACTATCTATTGGATAATTTATGGCAATAAGTTGGAATGAACAATTATTCTTATATCTTTCATAACCTGCATTGCCTGTTACCAAAATAAAATCATTAAACAATGTAGAGAAAATACCGACTAAGTTACTTAATGGTGTCAAACTGGCTTTGCCTAAAGGTAATGTTAAAAGACCAATACATTTATTACTATTTTTTTTCACTATGATTACACTCTCCTTTTTTATTCGATAAATATTATATCATCCAACTATTGAAAATCTAGTCTTTGAGATCAGTCATTCGTAAAAATTCCTTGTGATATTGCTCTGCTATGCTCTTCCAATCTAAATTTTCTTTTGCGAATTCTCTAGCATTAATTGAATGGGATTCATTATCGCTAGATATATATTCTCTTATTTTCGAAAATTGTTCCGCTGTGTCCTCAAAATTAACCATTATCCCACATTCAGCCATCTTAACTATTCTTAATTGCGGTATATCAGATACAATGCAAGGCAAACTTGATGCCATAGCCTCTGCAAGAGTCAAAGGGGGCATACCCCCTTCGTAATTTGAGGCCATGATATAGTAGTCAGCGCAGGCATATAGGTCAGGGAGATCCTGATCGTCCACATATCCCAAGAAAAGAACCTTGTGCAATCCTTTTTTCTTTGCAAGACCTTTTGTCTCTTCCAATAACTCGCCTTTACCTGCAATACAGAGGGTTACGTCGCCTATTTCCTTTTGGAGGCGCGAGAAAACCTCGATCACAATATGAGGTTGCTTTTGGTGAGTCAACCGGCCAACACTCAGGAGAATGATATCATTCTCCGGGATCTTGAACTTATTCCGTAGCGATATTTTATCTGGCGATGGATGAAAAAGTCTGGTGTCAACTCCATTAGGGATATGGGTTATCCGATCTCTTGCAATCCCGATTTTCTCTAGCTCCTCACAGACAGGTATGCCCACCCCGGTGAAAAAAGTGTTGGGATGCATGCGGGTAAGGCAATAGCGCTCGCTGTGGGCCACCACTGACTTATATAGGTTAAAAGGTAGATTCCCAACGCCATATATGCTCGAACCATAGTAAGTTGAATGCATCGTCACCAGGCAACGTTTGAAAGGATTATCAGTAAGAATAAATGGATTCTGAAGCCAGACGACATCGTAATCATTGTTCTTGAAATACCGCGAGACGCTATACCAATAGTATAGTAAACCGACGATACCAGTCTTCTGGATCAGGCTATCATTTCCAAGTTTGATATCCGGCCCTGTAGGTGAACAGACTGTACACTCAATTCCCAGATCCTTTAGCTTTTCAACGATATTGTAAGTAACATTTGCAATACCTGCACCATTGGGAAAGTATTCCGTCGTACATATTAACAGTTTCATGAAAAACCTATACCTCACAATGTTGATGGGTGTTGAGGCTTCTTAAACCAATCAACAAACCTACCTAGGCCTTCCGCAATACCAACACCTGGCCGATACCCAACCAACTCCCCTGCCAACCCTACACCCGCCAGCGTATGCTCCGCATCACCCTTCTGCTTATCCGAGTACACCACCTCAGAAGCGCTCCCGGTGATCTCCCGGAGATGACCAATCAGATCATTCACTGTGATCCGGTGGCCGCCGCCGACATTCATCGCATTGCCATCAGCTGCATTCGTCTTCAGGGGGTCAAGGTTAACCCGGACGATATCGCTGATATACGTAAAATCACGGGTCTTCTCGCCATCCCTATAGACTATGAAAGGATCGTTGGTGAGCATCTTACTGGTGGAGATGGTGATCGCAAGGTCTGATCGCATTCGGTGCCCGTGAACTGTAAAGTTGCTGAGCGAGATTGTTGACTGTCCATCAACCTTGTGATAAATCCTGCAATAATGATCAGCGGCGACCTTTGATATCTCATATAGCGATATTGAATGCTTCTCATCAAAGGGGATATACGCTCCTTTTCGTGTTTTTCTATATGTGATGGCTTCTCTAAATCAACCATAATCATCTTCTCTCTTTGGGTTTTAAAAGTATTTTTTGGTATAAATCCAAAGTTCTTCTCACTGTTTCATCCCAAGATAGCTCACGTACTATCCTTTCTCTGGCTAGATTTCCCATTATTTTCCTTTGATCTTCGTTATTTATAAGAATTCGAAGACAGTTAGCAAGGGCAGGCACGTTTTTTTTTGGAAACATAATACCGCCACCATCAAGTAGATCTCGTAAATGGGTAAACTCAGAGATCACAACTGGCAAGCCACACGACATCGCCTCAAGAACGGTACGTGGCACTCCCTCATGGAGACTTGGAAGCAGAAAGATATCTGAATGCTGATATACTACAGGCATTTCATCATTACGTATAAAGTCAATAATTTTTATAGCATTTTCTAATCCTAAACCTGCAATTTGATTCTGGATTGATCTTTTCTCTGGTCCTTCTCCGACAAGTGTCAGCATGAGGTCTGGGTATTCCTTTACCAGGGTATCCATTGCCTGAATGATAAACTCAACCCCTTTTCCCTTGACAAATCGTCCAACCCATAGGAGATGAATTATACCTTTCTGATCTGTCAGGTGATCATAATTTCTGGGATGAAAAAGATCTGTATTGACACCATTTGAAATAACCGTAACTCTGGTTTCATCCAGATGGAGATATTCAATGAGCCGCTTCTTTTCATCCTCTGTATAGCAAATGATCGCATCAGCAGCATTCAAGGTCCATTTACCAATGGTCTTTAAATAAAGCACATTAAACCATTCCGGGGCACTTGCGGATATAAGGCCATGATTGGTGATAACCAGAGGGGTTGTATTGAATTTTCGGAATAGAGCACACAGATTTGTTGAGAAGAAGAGGTGCGAATGTGCATGGATTATATCAAACTCATCTCTTATTCTGAATAATATCAATGGTAAATCCAGACTAATGCTATTGCCGAGCACCTTGAGTGTACTGGTGAACCAGATTATATGAAAACCATCCTGCTTTGAGGGCTCTATCTCTTTCATCCTTGATGTGATTACGGTTACTTGATGTCCTAACGATGCTTGAGACTTCGACATCTCCCTAGTGTGGACTCCAATACCTCCAATGACATAGGGGTAGAGATCACTGGTTACGCGTAAAATATTCAACTAAATTCCCTCAACAAAATATATATTATTTTATAATATTATCTATCTAAACATGTCGGTTTGTATCATCTCGATGCTCTTTCATAATAATAACAAGCGAATTCAGGATCAACCCGCACATCATCAACAGCAACCCGAACGTCAGAAACGAAATGCCCCCCGTAAACAGTATAAAATGAAACGCCCCGGCCCGCACATACTGCGAGAACGTATAGATCTCAAGGACAAACCCGGCCACAAAGAAGACCAGTCCCGGAATCCCAAACGAGAGCAGGGGCCGGCGGTACCCGATCACCCCGATGAGCTTTGCGAGCACCCCGAGGCCGTGGGAGAGCGCGTTCTTCTTGTGCTTATGGGGGACGTCATAGGTGACGTTGAATGGAACTTCCCCGAGGGCGTGCTCACTCTTTATGAAATGATGAATCATCTCAAATATTCTCCTTAATCGCAATAGATGTCTTGAAAATTTCAGATTGGTTATCGATAATTTTATCGTTCATTCCTTGACCTCTGATTGCTTAACTTAGCGTGTTTTTAAATGCGACTCTTTATCTTCTCGAATAAGATGAATCATCGCATACAAAATCATCCCCGCCGTGATCATCAACAGCCCGAGAATGAGCATTGAAAACCCACCTGTAAATACCAGATAATGGAACGCCCCGGTACGGAAGTATTGGGAGAATACAAAGACCTCTGCGGC
The DNA here is from genome assembly GCF_024170505.1 of Methanocalculus alkaliphilus. Taxonomy (NCBI): domain Archaea; kingdom Methanobacteriati; phylum Methanobacteriota; class Methanomicrobia; order Methanomicrobiales; family Methanocalculaceae; genus Methanocalculus; species Methanocalculus alkaliphilus. The sequence continues at coordinate 19,274 of NZ_JALJYG010000016.1, read as the reverse complement.
AATACCTGCAACTGCGAGAACGAGCCCTGGTATGCCAAAGAATACAAGGGGATGGCGAATGCTGATCATCCTGATCAGGTTCATCAATACCCCCACTCCGTGTTTCACAGGGTTCTCACTTGATGTTCCCTCGATGTCATACCGCACCTTAATCGGGACCTCGGCAACCTTCAGCTGATGATCACTCATCTGGATCAGAATCTCCGAACCTGCGGACATGCCGTTGCCGTTGAGTTTGATAACATCGATCGCCTCCTTCCCATAGGCGCGAAATCCGCTCTGTGAATCAGAGATGGCAAGACCATTCCCCGCCATCGTCGTCGCAGTGTCAAGTACCTTCATACCGACTTTCCGATAGGCGGGGATGCCCTCACCCGGACCGTCAACGAATCGGGATCCGATGACGACATCAACCCCGTCTCTTCGGAGTTCTTTGAGGAGCCGGGGGATATCCTGAGGGTTGTGCTGGCCGTCAGCATCGATGATGACAAGCTCATCAGCACCGATCTCCCGTGCGGTCGCAAAGATCGTCTGAAGGGCGCCGCCATATCCCTTGTTCGTCTCATGCTGGATGACGAGAGCGCCGAGTGCACGGGCAATAGGGACGGTGTCATCTGATGAACCATCATCAACGACAACGACTGTATTCGCGAAAGGCTGGGCCCCGACGATCGTCTTTGCGATAAATCGCTCCTCATTGTAGGCGGGCATCGCAACAACAGTATGGTGTTGTGACTTCATCAGATCAGCCTCGTCAGCATCCATGATTTCTCTTGTTGGAATAAAACCGTTTGAGCAGTTATCCAATGATTTGCATTGATTCGTTGTCGAAGCTATTGACGATGCTAAAGCACTTTGGTATTGAGGCGAGCTATTGAGATATACCTCATCTCCAATTACTCCACCACATCTGATAGAGTGCTCGGAATATCTCTCGCCTGTCGTACTCCCGTTCACTACTACAGAATTAGCCCCCATCATAATAATACATACCGGTATGCCATGGCCACAAAATCCGCAAAGAGCGTTTATTTTACTCAGAGCTGCTCATCTCGTGGCTGCTTACTCTCTCATATACATATAAATGTCTTCTACCTGATCCCTCCTCTATATATCTGTAGTTATCTTTTCCTTTGCCTTTAAACTCGTTTTAAGGAAAATGCAGAGTACGATGCAAAGCACCCGGTACTCAGGATCCCCACAGCGACATCAGACCTGATCAATGCACGTGGGATTCGCCCATCCCCACCCCGCCTCAGCCAATTGATCTCTCTCCGCGCAGAGGAACTTGAAGATTCTGCTCTTCGTATCTGCATATCATAGGATACTGTTACCCTGTGGCAGAAGGGGATACAAGGTGATGATCTGCTATCTCCTCATTGAAGGAATTGAACAAAAATACAGAGATACAAAGGACATTACGGGTCATCCCCCACAATCCGCGAGAGGAGCTCGTCGAACGAAAACCAGGAGATGCAGATCCAGATGGGTTACACCAGTCGAAAGCCAACAAGGGAGGTTGAATCCGGAGGTGATTATCCGGATGATGAAAACAAAGAGTAATATATTGTATTGTGCATATATCATTCAGAAGGCATTACGATGAAACATAGATCAGGGCGCAGCATTGCATTGGCCATGAGTGTATGGATGTTTTTTATCATCCTCTTCATGATCCTTACCGAGGCTCCAAGCATCGAGATCCTCTTTGCCCTCACCCTCCTCGGCATGCTTCTCATCGCTGATATCACAACCCCTTCCCATGTCAGGCCGACGTTCCTGAAGGGATTGAATATCATCATCGCAACAGGTGTCGTCATCTTTGCTCTCTACTTCATCCAGGCGATCATGGAGGTAATCGGTGTATGAAGCGGAAATCCCGGAAAACCATGTCCATACGGACGAGAGAGGACGATATCTCAGCTGCGCATCGTTTTGAGAACAGTCCCAGGATCGAGGCAGCCGCCGGCGTGCATCCCCCGCCCTTTGAGAAAGCATCAGTTCCATTGGATTGTGATATGGTGATTCATCCAGATCTCCCCTCAGATGAGCTCTTTCGGGCACCGGTGCCGCTGTGCGACATCCCGCCTCTCCCCCTGGCATTGCGAAGAGAGCCTCCCGTCAATGGCATATCAAAGCATTATCCGGGGGACCGGCCATGATGGATTTCAGACTCCTCCTCCGGTATGCGTCGGGATCAAACGAAGTGAAGGCGTCTCTTCTCCTCTTCACCATCGCAGCCCTCGCAATCGGCCTGCCCCTCCTCGCCGGCCTCTCCACCCCGCTCTCCTCGGTCCTGGTGCTTTGCGGGTTTGCCACCTTCACCACCGGACTGATCCTGCTGACGTTTCTCAGGGTGGATCAGGTTGCCATGGATGTTGCCGGCCTGGTCCTCTCCGGTGAACAGATTGCCCTTGGAACGCTTGCATCCCGTCTCGGTGCAGATGGAGGCGCCATCATCATCCCCGGGGAGAGACCCATCCAGTTCATCCCGATGAAAAACTCCGGATCCCTCGACTCAGCGCTGAATACATGGAATGGACACCGGGGCCTTTCGGTATCTCCCCCTGCCCTTCCTATCCTTGACCAGCTCAGGAGAGGCAACCATCTGACCATCCCCGGGAACCCCGACCTCGCACTCATCGCCTATGCCGAATCAGTCCGGACAGTTCTTGAACTGGCCGACCGGGTTGATGGAAAATTTGAGGGGGATGACTGCATCATCGAGATCACCTGGTACAAGCTCTTTGGGGGGTGTGCCCTTGCCCGGAGAGAATGCCCCGCATGCTGCACCACAGCCCCCTGCGGGGTCTGTGGACTGGCAGGCCTGATCCTTGCCGAGGCGACAGGCAAACCCTGGCAGTTCAGCGAGGTCTCCCTGGATCCGGGGACCCGGTCGATCCGGCTTGTCCTCAGCAGGGTATAACCCCTGCTTCTTCAGCCTGATCCGGGCGATGATCCCCCCGGCCGACCACCCGACTACGCGGCAGGAGAGATGATCACGCCCGGCGATTCATCTGCCCGTACGATGCCGTATGTATCGCCGGCACCGCCCCTGACCACACACCCTCTTCCAGGATGCGGCTGACCCTGATCCGGAGTGTAATGTAGGATGCATTCCTGCATCGCGACAGAAGCATGCATTGCGCCATTTTTCAGCATATTTCGTATTGTGCATCTGTATGACACCCTCACCACATAGGTAATGGTGAATAGATGTATATTTATATAATGCAAAATATACTAAAAAGCAACATATCCCTTGGTAGAGCAATGAATGTTCCAATTGCACGCCCATCCCTCGGCACAGAGGAGTCAGATGCCGTCGCCTCGGTCCTTGCATCCGGTATCATAGCCGAAGGGCCGATCACAAGAGCCTTTGAAGACGAGTTTTCCGCATATTGCGGTACAAAATATGCAGTCGCCGTCAACAACGGCACCGCAGCCCTCCATGCCGCCCTCCTTGCCTCAGGTGTGGGTCCCGGCGATGAGGTGATTCTGCCTGCATTCACCTTCTTTGCAACCGCATCCTCCGTCTCGATGACCGGGGCAACACCGGTCTTTGCCGATGTCAGACGAGATACCTGCTGTATCGATCCCGGCTCAATCGTGGAAAATATAACGTCAAAGACAAAAGCGGTGATCGGGGTGCATCTCTACGGACACCCCTGCGACGCCGTCACCCTCCGGGAGCTCACCTCAGATCATGCACTGACCTTCATCGAGGATGCGGCGCAGGCACACGGGGCGATGATCAATGGGGAAAAGGTGGGTTCGTTTGGGGACCTCGCCTGCTTCTCCTTCTATGCAACAAAGAATATGACAACCGGTGAAGGTGGGATGGTGACGACCGGATCAGATCACCTCCATGAACGGCTCCGGCGGATCATCAACCATGGGCAGTCCGAGAAGTATCTCCATACCGGTATCGGGTATAACTACCGGATGACCGATATCGCCGCCGCCATCGGGCGGGTGCAGTTATCAAAGCTGGACGAATTTATCCGGGCACGGCAGGAGAATGCAGCATACTTCAACGACCATATCAGGGTGCCCGGGATTCTGACACCCGGGATCGCCCCCGGCTGCACCCCTGTCTGGCACCAGTATGTGATCCGGGTGACCGGTGATGCCCCGCTCTCCCGTGAAGCCCTGATGGCATATCTGAAAGAGAAGGAGATTGGTTCGGCAATCCACTACCCGGTCCCGCTTCACAGGCAGCCGATATACGACTCCGGCCTGAGACTGCCGGTTGCTGAGGAGCTGGCAGCATCGGTGCTCTCCCTGCCGGTACATCCGGGTGTTGGAGCAGATGAACGTGGGTATATTGTTGAATGTCTGAATGAGGTGACACCATGAGGCAGAGTGATTTGAATAAAAGGAATTATATTTGATAAGATGATTGTGTGTGTCAGATGAAACCAGAACAATCGAGGGTACACTATGATGGATGTTGGAGTAATAGGGACCGGAATCATGGGGCGAAACCATGTTCGGGTTTACAGCGAGTTGAAAGAGGTCGGGGCGACATATGTCTATGATCTGAACACAAAGAGTGCAGAAGAAATTGCAGCATTGACGGAAGCAGAGGTCTGCCCTTCGATGGAGGCACTCCTTCGCAAGGTGGATCTCGTGACCCTTGCGGTACCGACACCGTTCCACTTCGATACTGCAATGAAGGTGATGAAGGCAGGCGTCCATGCCCTCATCGAAAAACCGATCTGCCTCACTGCAGCAGAAGGGGAAGCATTGATTCAGGGTATCTCAGAGGATCTTATCGTCGGGGTCGGGCATATCGAGCGGTTCAACCCGATCGTCGCGGAGCTGAAGAAAATTTCAAGAAATCCTGAGTATATTGCCTTCCACCGGCACAACCCCGCCTCTGCACGGGTGAGTGGTTCATCGGTCATAGAGGACCTGATGATTCATGATATTGATATCCTCTTCAATGCCTTCTTCCCGGACCAGGAGTATACCTTCTCTGCCCAGGGTAACGGGGATATTGCCCTTGTACTCGGATCTTTTGGGAAAAAAAGTCCTTTTATCTCTCCGCTTCCCGGAAGTCTGCAAAGAAGGTCCGGTCAATCTACATTGAGGAGGAGAATATGACGATCGAGGGTGACTTCATGACCCAGGAGATCTATGTTCACCGAAAACCAAACACCTATGACCAGACCAATGGCCTCTACAGGCAGGAGAATATCATCGAGAAGGTGCTGGTCAACAAGGTTGAACCATTGAAAGCCGAACTTCAAGCCTTCGTCCGCTCAGTACGTGAAGGGACGTCGTTCCTGGTGACACCTGAACAGGCTCTCTCAAATCTCCGGATCTGTGAAGGGGTTATTGAGGAGATGAAGCGGTAAATCAAAAGAGGAACCAGAAGGAGAATTACATCACGATAACATATGTGTATACCTGATACGACGTGGTGAGTATGTATGGCAACAACAAGGGACGTCCTGTATGATGGATCAGTATTTCGGCCATCAAAGCCTGTTCATCTGGAAGCCGGAAGAAGGTCTACCATCATCGTGACCACTCCTGTTGAAGATTCTGATGTTGAGAATGATCCTGCCTTCAATATTTCATCCCTTGCTGGTGATACCGGAATTTCAGATCTGGCAATAGAGCATGATCATTACCTCTATGGAAAGCCAAAAGTGAGAGTGCATGAAGAATAATCTCTGTTTTGTCGATACAGTCTGCTGGATTGCGCTTTTAAACCGCAAAGAGCGTTTTCATGAAAAGAGAGATACGATCTATAAAAACCTTAGGAAATCTATTATCTCGTTACACCATCAGCAGTTCTTGATGAGACTGCACATGCACGCACCGACCCTTTGTTCAAACCAGCAGCCATACAATTTCTGCTCGAAACAACGATACGAAATACCTATTGGGATTACAGGATGACCTCATGAAGATCGTTTCAATCATCGGCGCCCGGCCCCAGTTCATCAAATGCGCACCGGTCTCACGGGCACTCAGAACAGATCACCAGGAGATCCTGGTACATACCGGCCAGCATTATGATGAGAATATGTCGGATGTCTTCTTCGAGGAACTATCCATCCCGACACCAGACTACCACCTCGGGATCGGATCCGGGTCCCACGGGGCACAGACCGGCCGGATGATTCTCGCGATTGAAGAGGTGTTGCTGAAGGAAACCCCGGATATGGTCCTCGTCTATGGCGACACCAACTCCACCCTTGCTGGTGCACTGGCTGCTGCAAAACTGCATATCCCGGTTGCGCATGTTGAGGCCGGCCTCCGGAGCTTTGATCGCAGCATGCCTGAGGAGATCAACCGTGTACTCACCGACCATGCGTCTGATCTCCTCTTTGTCCCGACTGAAAACGGGGTAGCAAACCTTGCCCGCGAGGGTATACAGAAGGGTGTGCATCGTGTCGGGGATGTGATGGTCGATGCCCTCCTCTATAACCGGGAGCTGGCTGCAACATCAGGTATTCTGGATCGGCTTGGTCTCAAATCCGGCACCTATTACCTCGCCACCGTCCACCGTGCCAGCAACACCGATCTCGAGCAGAACCTCAGATCTATCATTGCCGCATTTGCCGCTCTTGACCGGCCGGTGATCTTCCCGGCACACCCGAGGACGAGGAAATACCTGGAACAGTATGGAATTCTTGCCAAAGGAACTATCCGGCTCATCGACCCGCTCCCCTATCTGGATATGCTCCGGCTGCTCTCCCAGGCTGCCGCTGTTCTCACCGACTCAGGCGGGGTCCAGAAGGAGGCATATATCCTGCAGGTCCCCTGTATCACCCTGCGGGAGAATACCGAGTGGATCGAGACGGTGGATGATGGCTGGAACGTGCTGGCAGGTGCCGATACCGGCCGTATTATTTCAGCAGTCCGTCAGATGACCGGGGATAGCGACCGCTGTGGAAACCACGCCGCACACTATGGCGACGGCACCGCCGCAGACGGGATCAGACGAATTATCAGTGCATTTGAGAAAGAATACAGGAGATAGTACGAGCAACAACACATGAGGAGACGACCATGACAGACCAGCACCCAGAGAATCATCTCGCAGCACGCATCACAGAACGCGGGCCAATAAGGACCATCGGTGTCATCGGCATGGGGTATGTCGGCATCCCCGCCGCAGTCCTCTTCGCCGATATCCCCGGGATCAGACATGTCTACGGGTTTCAGCGGGACTCAACGACCTCTGGCTACAAGATCGCGATGCTGAACCGTGGCGAGTCACCACTCAAAGGCGAGGAGCCGGGGCTTGAGCCGCTCCTCAAAAAGGTTGTCGATGCAGGAACCTTCTCCTGCACACCGGACTTTTCGAAGATCGCAGACTGCGATGCCGTCTGCCTCGCCATCCAGACGCCATTTAAAGATCATGCTGATCTCCTCCCTGACTTCACCCCCCTCATCGACGGCCTCCGGCATGTCGGTGCAAACCTTACACCCGGTATGCTCGTCGTCCTTGAGTCGACCATCACCCCCGGCACCACCGTCGGGATGGCCCGGGAGATCCTCGAAGAGGAGTCCGGGCTTGTCGCCGGCCGGGACTTCGCCCTCGCCCATGCCCCTGAGCGGGTGATGGTCGGCCGGCTCCTCAGAAACATCCGCGAGCATGACCGGATTATCGGTGGGATCGATCGCGTCTCTACGATGCGGGCCGTTGAACTCTATACCCCGGTCCTGACGACCGGCCGCGTCATCCCGATGACCGCAACCGCGGCCGAAGTGACGAAGACCGCCGAGAATACCTTCCGCGACCTTCAGATTGCCGCTGCGAACCAGCTCGCCCTCTATTGCGAGGCGATGGGCGTGAACTTCTATGATGTCCGGGCCGGGATCGACTCGCTGAAGGGCGAAGGGATCACCCGTGCCATCCTCTGGCCCGGTGCCGGCGTCGGCGGACACTGCCTGACGAAGGATACCTATCACCTGGAGCGGGGGGTGCAGTCTGCAGGTTCCACCCTTGATTATCCCAAGGGGATGCAGTCGCTCTACACCCTCGCCCGTGACATCAACGACTTCATGCCTGAGCATATGCTCCATCTCACCAAAGCAGCCCTTGCAGAGGCGGGAAAGCCCCTCACGGGCGCTCGGATCGCACTCCTCGGCTGGGCTTTCATCAACGACAGCGATGATGCCCGGAACAGCCCGTCCGAACCGTATTTCAAGGCTGCAAGGGCGGCGGGAGCAGAAGTTCGGGTTCATGATCCCTGGGTTGATCCTGCGACGTCACCGGATCTCCCGGATGGCGGGCTCACCGGTGATCTTGAGGAGGTACTTACCGATGCAGATGCCGTGGTGATCTTCACCGGCCATGCGATATACCGGGGACTGGTGCCTGAGCAGGTGAAGCGGTTCTGTGGGTGCGAGCGGCCGGTGATCGTGGATGGGAGGAATATTGTGGAGCCGGAGAAATGGGTGGAGGCAGGGTTTCTGTATAAGGGGGTTGGGAGAGGGGAGTGGAATTGATTCTGTTCCTCTCATTTGTGATGCTTGAGCAGGAGATGGGTTTCTTTGATGATGAGCCCTTCCCGTTGGCAGATACGTATCAGGAGAGGGGGGATGACCGGTGGCAGCACCTTTCAGAGCATCCGTGGGGAGGAAGATGCGATGATAAATAGTTTATTTTATATATTAATTTATTATAAATACTATGGGGTGAAATATGACGTCGATGCATGATATTCTCAGGCAGGATCCTGCGATCTGGGATCTCTTCACGAGTGCTGAAGAGTATGGGAGTCGGTACAGGGATAAATATGACCGTTTTCCGTACTATCTCAGTTCCAATCGTACAATCCTAAAACCCCTTGCATCCCAATTCCTTCACGGGCAGGGGTACTGTCCGGAGTATCCTGATGGCCAGCCCTTCGCGGTCTGTCTCACACATGATATTGATGGTATCTACACCTCGACACCTTCAAAGGCGTATGATTCATTCGTAGCCTTCCAGCGAGGGGAGATACGCCGGAGCATTCAAACGGCATGTTCCATGCGATCGAGAAAGCTCCCACTCAGTAACTTTCAGAAGATAATGGCGCTTGAGGAGTATTATGGGGCAAAATCCAGTTTCTATTTTAAGTCTCTCAGCCCCGGTGATCAGGATTATGTATATGATATCCAGGACCTTCAGGAAGAGATAGAGATGATCGATGATGCCGGCTGGGAGGTTGGTCTTCATGGGGGCCACCAGGCATACTGCGACTCTGATCAGGTATCGATTGAGAAGGCACGGCTTGAGAAGGTTGTTGGCCACCCGGTCACCGGTTATCGGAATCACTTTCTCAGATTCAGGGTTCCGGATACATGGCATCATCTTGAGAAGGCCGGATTTCTGTATGATACCACATTTGGCTATGCTGACTGCGTCGGCTTTCGGAATGGAATGTGTTACCCATTCAGGCCGTATGATCGTGCAGAAGAGAAGGAGATCAAACTGGTTGAAATTCCCCTAATTGTCATGGATGATACCTTGTATGGATATATGCAGTTTGATCCAGGATTGGCCTTTGAGATCGTCCGGCACCTCATTGATACTGTGGAGCAATGCCATGGGGTGATCACCATACTCTGGCATAACAGTTTTATGGAAGGGGAGACGTTGGGGGTGTATAAAAGGATACTTGAATACTGCCATGGGAAGGGTGCATGGATGACGACCGGAGAGGAGATAGCAGAAGCTTTTCGGGATACATAGGTACATCTGTCTCTCTGATAATCTCAATAAACTGTTAGCTCCGGATCAGCTTCCATAGGCTGCAGGGTGTACTTATTATTGTAATACAGTTATTTTATATTAATACCATCCAGGCGGTGTAAATATTGTTTATCAGGGAGAGTGTTAACGAAGCATCCGGGAGAACCTGGAATTGATGTGATAGTATGAGTCTTGAGGTCCCTCAGGTCCGCCCTCTTACAGAAGAGGAATATCCCGTATGGGATGCTTTTGTTGATGAATCACCACAAGGAAGTATTTTTTCTAAAAGTCGGTATCTGGAGATTATTTCTCAGGCATCTCGCAGCAGGCTGAAGATAATTGGTTATTTCGTTCATGATGATCTCATGGGCGGCTGCTCAGTACTTGAAAAAAGCAGAGGCCTCCTCGGCACTCATGTCATCTCCGGTGGACCCGGCACCCCGTTTTGTGGCCTACTGTATCATGACGTCGGGAACGCACACATACGGAAAACTGAGATGGACTATAATCGATGTGTCAATGCCATCTGCGACTATATAAAAAGTCAACGGTACACCTCAGTATCGATTAGCAACTCTCCGGATCTTCTGGATATTCGTCCTTTTCTTCAGCGTGGCTGGAAAGAGCGGGTGTCGTATACATATTATATCTATCTGAACAGCTTTTCCTTAGCGAACGTTTCATCGAGTGTTAAGAAAAGCATCAAAATGGCTCAAAGTAAAAATCTATCTTATGAAAAGAGTGATGACATTCATTCCTATTTTCATTTACTCACTACAGTTTTCCAACAGCATGGCGCTCATCCCCCCTTTAGCGAGGTTTATTATGAGAAATTATTACACTTTTTTCAATCAACCCATTCAGGAGGTATGAGAGTTCTTAAAGACTCGTCGGACCAACTTCTGGCATCATATGTATGGATCTGGGATAACAAACGGGCGTACGCGTGGAGCGGAGGTGCAGTTCTATCCCCCGACTTCCGGGATGGTGGTGCAAATAAATTAATGTTTTATACCTTTTTAGAAGAGTTAAAGGAGATGGGGTTTACGGAGGTCAATATAATGCATGCTAATACGCCGCGGCTGACACAGTTTGCATCAGGATTTAACCCCGAATTAAAACCATATTATACTATTGAAACCAATCGTCCCCTGGCATCATGCTATCAGATCATGAAGAAATATATGGGAAGATAATTATCAACCCGGACGAACTAACCGAGGCTCTTCTTTTTCATCCTTTCTATCTGTTCAAGGATTATTTGAGGAATAGTATGCCTGTTCTCGAAAGGATACTTCATCGTGGATAACAGAAGGTTTCTTGTATGGGAACTGTAACAGCCATTACACTGCCGGGGATAGTTCTGCTCTTTTATTGCCGTACGAACTTCCTCACAGGATCTATTCCATTTGTGGAGAAGCGGTTCATCAGGGTCAGTATATATGGAAATATGAGATGGTATAAGGTTGCATGGCTGTATTTCCCCATAGGCATTGATCTTGATACGAGTGTATATCGTCCAGCAAAAAAATCTCTTCAGACGATATTCAAAAAAGAAATCACTCTCATTCGTTGATGCTGTATGGAAAAGGATATAGTACCCCATCCATTTTTTAATGTCATGGATATTGGTTTTTATTGTATGCTCTTCTTCAAAAGAAAGAATCGCGTCAAATTCCTGAGAAAGTCTCTCAATATGTTCTAATTTGGGATTTAATGTATATTTTTCTGGTATCCCATTGACTGATGGAAAATTTGAGACCGTTATGAGCGGGACAAATTGAACTGATGAAACCCCCATTGAATATGCCTTCTTCACGATATCAGAGAGTTCGTGATAATTATAGTGTGTCATGACGGTTTCTATCTGTACAGGAATCTGGTGATCGATGAGAATTCTGATAGCCTGAACAGCTTTTTCGTACGCATCGGGACACCCCCGTATCCTGTTATGTGTTTTTGCATCAAACGAGTCTAAAGATACAATAATTTTGCAATTCGATAATCGCAATATGGTTAATTCTTCTATTGATAATTGTGGAATCTGCATTCCGTTTGTTATAATGGAAATATTTTGTATTTTATCTGATGCATATTCAATAACAGAAAATATATCTCTGAATAAAAAGGGCTCTCCCCCAAGGAGAATCAAACTTTGAATTTCACCATCCTTCATCTGATCGATGATCCATTGTATATCATGCAGGTTCAGAAAGCGCTTGCCTTCTCTTTCCGGCTTGAGCATCCCCTGACCTATCTCACAATACATACAATTTTGATTGCATCTCGTTGTGAGGTTGATATCCACTACAGATGGAACAGGGTGTTCACACAGACCTGATAGTAGTATTTTCAACTCTTCAATAAGTGTCATATCTCACTCATCAGACGTCACTCTTTCAGTTGGATGTTTCAAAGAAACTATCTGTAATATTATTATATTTTATTTATTTTATATATTTCGTACTTGTACTGGTAGTGGAGGACGGAAGCCTTCAGAATGGATCTCATGGATTGTTCCATGGGAGTGTTTCTCCTCCTTCATAATTACATTGACATGAAAAGATATTAATATTATTTACAAACATATATTCTATGGTAAAAATAATCGTATGGTGATACGCCGGGTGATGATGTACCCCTCGGACAAGAGAGGGATAAGAATGGTACAGAAAACAGAATAAGCAGTGAATTGATCCTGATGAGTCGGAATGCAGCCTGGGTCCGCCCTCTTACACAAGTGGATTATCCACAATGGGACAGTCTCGTTGAAGAATCACCACAGGGGAGTATTTTTTCTTCCAGTAGGTACTTGGCTATCCTTGCTGAAGCAACGGGCAGCAGGCTGAAGATAATCGGATGTTTTTTGGATGAAGATCTCATTGGTGGATGTTCATTATTTGAACGGAGAAACCACATCATTGGTAAATATGCCGTCTCGAAGGGGCCGGATACGCCATTTTGTGGCTTTATATATAAAAAGACGGATGAGATAAAGATACGGAAGAAAGAGATGGAGTATAATGTCTGCCTTAATGCACTTAGTGAATATATTATTAAGGAAAAGTATGCCTCAATCTCCATTTCAAACTCTCCGAATCTTGTGGATATTCGGCCATTTCTCCGGCAGGACTGGGAATGTACCGTAGCATATACGTACTATATCAATCTGGAACAATTCTCATATGAGGATTTTTCATCGAATACCAAGGAACAGATACGTCAGGCAATTAATGAAGATCTTCAATTTGGAAATCATTTCTCCATCGACTCTCACTATCAATTACTTATGGAGGAGTTTGAACAACGCAATTCACCACCTCCCCTGAATAAGCTCATGCTCCAAAAATTTTTTGATATCTTCCAATTGACCGGTTCCGGTGAGATGAAGACTGTGAGGGATTCATCCGGAGAACTATTGGCATCATATTTCTGGGTATGGGATAATAAACGAGCATATGCCTGGAATGCTGCTCACTCACCGGACATTCACGACACCGGAGCGAAGTATCTATTGATGTATCGTACATTCGAGGAATTACAGAAGAGAGGGTTGAAGGAGGTTAATATTATGCATGCGAACACCCCCCAATCTACTGGGTTTGCAACGGGCTTCAATCCTGTTTTGGTGCCATATTATGGTGTTAGTAGAGATTCCTTAATCCTTACTCTCTTACGTCACTTCAAAAATGGGTGAGGGTGATTATTAAATGGTATATGGTATATATGGTTTAAATTTTTTATGTATAATAATTATGTTGGGTGTATTGTATTATGTATGATATGTCTTCTTTTAATATTTTTAAATATTTGATGATCGCGAAGGGGGAAGATGGTAATGACGAATGAGAAGCCTCTGAAGGGATGCCACCTATGACCGGTATATCAGTCCATGAATTAGGTTCCAATGACTATCGTCGCTGGGATGACCTGGTATCATCATCCCCTCAGGGAACGGTATTTCACACAATTAATTGGCTGAAATGCAATTCAGAAAGCTTGGACTGTAGATTTGTATTATTGGGGGCCTTCCACCAGGATAAACTGGTCGGGGGTTGTTGTTTATATGAACGAAATTATTTGTATGGGATAAAAAGTGCTATTACAAGCGTTCCTTTAACTCCCTACTCGGGTTTTGTATTAGCATTTAGTGACTCTGCAGATGTTCGTCAGCAGGAAGTATGGACTCAGGAAATTATCACGGCGTTATCTGATGCAATATATAAACTTGGATATCCGAATATTACAATTATTAATAATCCTGCACTTACCGACATTCGACCTTTAATCTGGAGTAAATGGAAGTCTTTTATTAAATATACATATGTTCTGCCTCTTGATCGCAATATTTTTGCTTCTCTTTCGAGAAATGCAAAGAGAAATATCACTAAAGCACAAAATGAAAATATATCTATTAGTAAAGAATTTAATAATGATCTGATGTGGGATCTCGCAGTCAAAACATATGAAAAACAGAATATGAAAGTTCCTTTTGAAAAAAAGCAATTAACGACATTATTGGATATGATACATCAGACAAATATCGGAGCAATGTGGATTGCCTCAACGCAGGATGGTATACCGATATCAGGAGAATGTATTATTTGGGACAAGCAAGGGGCATATCGATGGTTTGCTGCTGCTGATCCGGATTACCTGCACACGGGAGCCACCTTTTTTTTATTATCAGAGATATTGCAGAACCTTCAGTCTTCTGATGTTAACAAAATTTTCATGATGGCAGCCAATACAGAAAACCTTTCAAAATTTGCCTTAAATTTCGATCCGATATTAATTCCCTATTATGGAGTTCATACAAAAACCATTTTTCATTCGTTTAGAATTGCATTATAATTGATAATTTGGTGACAATACCTGAACTCCGATTATGAAGTTTTTTGATGAATTGTATTTTTATTATAGATCGTATACCATCCAGAACTGCGTTGACACGTGCCCGTCCTCCTCCCATGGATCTCTTGCCCAGCCCTGATTCATACTGGTTTATCTGCCCATTGCTGAAGATTAAAGTTGTCGATGGCCTTAAGATTGAGGAGCATAACAATAAAATACATTATTAATAATATGATTGAGTAAACCGTAAGGGTAAGGAGCACTGGAAATTCAAATAGATAACAAATATAAAAACCTCCAACGACTCCTAAGACCCTCATTGCATCCCAGATTAACATCCAGTGGTTATATCCCAGGAGATCCAATCGTGTTATTGGAGAGATGACGAATGCTGGTATAACCATCAGTGCTAATGGAAGTAAATACCACCCTGCATCAATCCATTCCTCTCCAAATAGTATTGGTACATACAAAGGCCCCAACAGGGAGGGTATACCTATGAGAGGAATTGCAAGCAGAGAGAGGTGTTTCACTGTTTGAATATATAATGTCTTTAACTCAGGAGATCCCTCTCGAACCATCTTGGCTGCATCTCCATGAAATGCCTGTCCTATTGATGCTTTAATAACACTCCCTGGTGCGACGATTAACATATGGGCAAGTGCATAGAAGCCAACAATCTGTGAATTATATAAGTATAATAACATGATTGGAGGTAGTTGTAAAGCAAAGGCGTTTAAAAAAGATGAAGGGATACTAAATGCTGGAAATTTCCAGTATTCCTTTGCAACCGACCTGATGCCTGAAAATGAAACCACTTTGAAACTGGTCCGCTCACTCTTCCAAATGGCCTTTAAAAATGTCCCGATCCCTGCGATCTGACTGATTATATGACCTACTATTAAACCTATGGGACCCATCGCTAGCATTCCAAGTACGATTTTTGCGACAGATCCACTAACACTCTGGTTAATTTTTGTATGAGTGATTTTCGTATAGTTTCTCTGGCGAATTGCCCAGTGGTTGAGGATTGTATAGAGCCCCATACCAAAAAAACCAATGATAAGTAACCATACTATCGATTGAACAGAATCCAGATTAAAAAAAACAATAAAAAAATTCCCTGCAATGATGAGCAGAAGAGAAAAACCGATGGTTGTTCCAATAAGCAAAAGAAGACATAATGCAAAGAGGTTTACAACATCCTCATTCTTTTTTGGCAAAGGATATGCAATTTCATATCGAAAGGAAGCTGTAACAATAACTAATGACAAAATTGATGAATAAATCGTCAGCATACCCAGATCGGAAGGGGTATAGAGCCGTGTGATGATTGGCATCGAGAGAATTCCTATCAGCTGGGCTAATGCAGTTCCGCTGCCCAGGACTAATACACCCTTATACAATGGGTTTTTATTAATGAAATGTATGAATTTGGCACCAATGGAGGTACTGGTTAAAAAAGTGACTGCTTTTTGCTTTCCAAACGGCCACCAATTCATGATTTAATATATGATGTCTGTGTAATTATAATAATTATCGCATTTGAAAATTCACTATGTTGCCATCGTTCTTTTCTATCAGGCATTGATATGTACGTATACTTCGCTCCACCCTCCTCTCTTTGTCTGTGTTGACATACAATATACTTGGAAAAGGTTAAAAATATAATTCCTTCCTGAATTAAGAGTTATATACAATATTTAAATAGAGATCATGAAATTAATTATATGAACTTATTATATAAAGCAATCATTTTGTATGACATCTTCTCTCGAGCAAACTGCTCTGCATAATCCACAATACTTCTTCTGTTCCAGGACTTATCGAGCGCGATAGAAATTTTTTGCTCTAACTCATCTGAATTACCTGGTTCTACAAGATAGCCATATTGCTCTGATGTAATAATATCTGGAATTCCGCCAACTCTTGTGCCGACAAAAGGCTTTCCACATCCGAGTGTTTCAAACATGACATTCGGATTCCCTTCATTCAGACTTGGTAAAACAAATATATCAGATGCATTTATCCAGTCTGCGATGGTATTGTGGGGTTTTTCACCAGTAAGAATTATTGATCGATCTAACCCTAGTGCATGTATCTGCCGTTTAAGAACATTCCTCAGTCCTCCGGCTCCAACGATAATACACAGGACATCTTCTCTTTTTTGAATGATGGTATTCATAGCATCAATTAAAAATTTTTGACCTTTCACCGGCTCGAGATTTCCTACAGTCAAAATAATTTTTTTATCAGATGGAAGGTTGAGATCCCTTCTGCATGTCACCATATCCTTCGGATAAAAGATGTCCGGATTATATCCATTATATATTAATTCTACTGGTGTTTTAACATGTAATTTTTTAATACAATCAATATTGCTCCTACTCACTGTTGTAATATAGTCTGCAGTATTTAGAACATACTCAATCCGGGTTTGCCAATCATCATCCTTGAATGGCAGGGAATAGATGTCATCTCCTCGTGCCGTTACTATGAAAGGTACATTGTATTTTTCTTTTAATTTAGCTCCAACATATCCTGCTGACCATGTAAATTGCGCATGAATTAGATCCCATTCCAGCTGATGAGTTCGTATGGCTTTATCAACAGAAGAAAAATGTTTATTGCCAAGTGATTTGTAGCTTCTATCACCTGGGAGATACCAGATTGGTGTTAATTGCACATTAATATTCTCTGGGATTTGATGCGTATCTATCTTATAACTCTTTTTAAATCTTTCCAGGTATGCAATCGGAATATAGGCAGCTACTTCAGCAAAGGGATTCGTTCGAACTAATACGTTAATACTCCGAAAAAAGGGGGATAGACCTTCAATGGTGCTTTTTTGGAAGTTATTGTATGAATGACTGATTACGAGTAGATTCTTTCCTTGTTTTAACGTCGTATGATCCATTCAACCGCCTCTATAATATAAATCATAAATAAGAGTGATTTATTCTTGATATTAATAATATCTCCTCCTTACCAGTGTTTGTCTACTCTCCCGGGTCGATTAAAAGGGTTGAATTACTCGTGCTACATATCTTATTGAATTCTTATATTTAAATAATATGATTTAGTTATAAATTTAGAAGTATTCGCCACTTCTGAACATGAAGGTACCTTCACAATCGTCAATTTTTATACAACTATTGTTTATTATATAAATAGTTATTGTATATAATATAATTGTATATGTGGATAAATATATATTATGCAGCTTCCTAAGGAGATTTGCACGTCCTTATGTATCGTTTATCAATATCAGGAGTAGATGACTATGTAAAAGCTATGGTTTTTATTCTACTTTTAAGTTTTTTCTCTACTTCCAATGCTATAGCACTTCCCTCAAGCTCCATTGCACCAGAGTCTATACCCATAAACGACTGTGAGAACCTGGAGATGAAAAATACTGCAGAAAGACATGATCATACTATACCCATAGGAATTCTGTCGCTTAATTCGATTATGAAACAGAAAGATCTGTGGCTCTCAACTTTATTGCTTCTTCTTCATCCTGATCAAAATCCTGACACTTCGTTACCCTATGGTGCAGATGCAAACCCCACAGGGAACCCCATCGGGGGTGGAATTGGATATAATGATATTATTCAACCCAATGATCCCCGGGTCATAGCGATCATTCATGATAAGGCCGGGTTACTTGCAGCATTAAACCAGGCGAAGCCTGGCGATATTGTGTATGTTGATGGAAATGCACACATCGACCTCTCAGGAACCTTTGATATCCGTATTCCCGGAGGCGTGACAATAGCGAGTAATCGAGGTGAAAACGGAGCTCCTGGCGGCCGGATATATCAGAACGCATTTGCTGGTGATCCTCAATCCGGCCGCCCATTTAACACTGATGGTCCTGATATCCGAATAACCGGGCTCAGACTGCAGGGGCCATACCCGACCTCAGAGAATTTCAGGGATGGACGACACGCCATACGATCAAACCATGACAATTTCGAAGTAGATAATTGTGAAATTTATGAATGGGGATATGCAGCTATTCGTTTACAGGATACAGGGCCAGACAGCGGGCAATACATCCATCACAACCATATCCATACAAATCTTTTTACTGGAACCGGGTATGGAATTATTTTATTTAATTCGGAAGTTTTAATCGAAGCAAATCTGTTCGATAATAATCGGCATTCCATAACAGGTGCGGGCAGACCATACTGCTCATTTGAAGCACGGTACAATATCGTCGGTCCAAATGCAGAGTCTGCTTATTTTGATATGCATCAGGATCCGGACGCTTTGCAATGGGGAGGCGACTGGATTTGGATTCATCATAATACCTTCCTTGGAACGGATCAGAATGCCTATAATCAGAGAGGCCAGCCACGAACCGGAGCATGGATTGAATATAATATTATGGATAGTCGGTATGCGGAAACTGGTCCTGTTAGACAGACGTTTCATGATCTCGCACCAGAACAGAGTCCGTATGGAAAAGTGTATATGAGTAATAATATTATTCAGGGGGTATTATCAAAAAAAGGTCCGGTTTACTATGTACATGATGCCAGACGCTATGTCGAACCAACGCCATATCCGGCAAATCCTCGGGCAACAGAAACTCAGCTACATTTATTATGTAAAGAGAACTTCGAATAACCTCGTTCCATCGAAAGTACTTTATAGTGTGTGATCGATCAGTACTCAATGAGCACGTTCTTTAATTTTGCAATTAAGG